>JBGTII010000219.1:0-30512 GCA_041745735.1 Pyrinomonadaceae bacterium
GCGTCGACAATCCTTAAACATTAGGCTACATCCTGTCTCGACACGGCGTCGATCTCAAGAATGAGGTCGGCGCCGTATGCTTTTGCGGGGGTTTGGTAGCCGGGGGTGAAATTACCGGCGAGGATCTTTTCTGCAATGTTCAATGCGGCGATGGCTGTGAGGGTGTAGCCTTCGGGGCCTTGGAGCCGTGATTCAACCTTGTTGCCGTTGCCGTCTGAAGCTTCGCCCCAGAGCAGTGTGCGGCCTTTTTCGCGTTCGGCGTCTGATGGGCCTCCGGCGGGAATTTTCTTTTGCAGATAGTTTTGAAACGGCCCGGTTGCGAGCAGCCAGCCTATGTAGCGTGCGGCTTTCATCATTTTGAGATTTGAGGGTGGGACGATGGTATAGACCTCGATATTTGGTATGCCGGTCGAGTAAAATGCCGTCGCAACATCACCCCAGGGGATGGTCACGCCCGTCTTAACAACACCCTCGCCAAAGTCGATCTCGCGTGTTTTCCACGCCGACGGAACGCCGGTGATCTTGCCGTCGCGGCGAATCGCACCGCCTTTGCCGACGTTCATCGTCATTGTTGCCTGTGTGCCGTGCGAGATGCGGCCCATGCCGTAAAATGCTAGGGATAAATGAGTTGCGGACGGCAGACGGTCTTTTAGATGGCGGGCGAGGCAATCGCTAGGGACGACATCAAAACCAACTCCCGGCATCACCATGATCCCTGCATCCTGTGCCTTTTGGTCAAAAGCCGCACAGGTTTCAAAAACGCTGATCTCGCCGGTGATGTCGGTGTAATGCTTTTTGTTTCGAAGACACGCTTTGACCATCGGTGCACTTGTGATCGAAAACGGCCCGGCGCAGTGCAGCACCATATCGACCTCTTGCAGAGCGGCATCGACCCGGTCAGTTTCGTCGAGAGAAAAGACGCGATATTCGAGATGATGCTTTTTCGCAAGCTCCTCGACCGCGATCGCGTTCCGTCCCGCCAGTATAGGTTTTAGGCCGCGTTCGACGGCCATACGCGTGATCAATTCGCCGGTGTAACCGTTTGCTCCGTAGATGAGGAATGTGGTTTTCATGGCTAATCCCTAATGGACGGATAAACAATGTCCAGCAATAAATAAAATGAAGGCTTCTTCAGACCTTTTGCGTCGTAATTGCCTGCCGTAATCACTACGATCAAATCGTTTGTCTTATCGATCAGCACTTTTTGGCCACCATTGCCGCTAAACTCTACTACCGAGTACCCCTTACCCGATTCCCGGAAGCTCTGTAGCCAAGTTTGGTAACCGTAGTGGGTGATCCAGCCGTCGGCGTCCTCAGAGACCTTGATCCAAGGCTTAGTTGCATCCTCGATCAATTTGGCGGGAATTATCTGCTTTCCTTTCCATTGCCCGCCGTTAATTAGGAGCATTCCAATCTTTGCAAGGTCGCGGGAGCGAAGCCGAAGTCCCGAGTCGGCATCGGGTTCGCCACCCATCCACTTCGAAAACTCATACTTCTTGATCCCAAGGGGACCTAAAAGATGAGTTTTGACCAATTGCTCAACGTTCATGCCCGTCGTCTTTTTAATGATCACAGCGAGCAACTGGGTTGTGCCGCTGTTGTATTCAAAAGCAGCCCCCGGCCCCTTGATCAAGCGTCTGCTCAATACGTACTCGATCGGATCGGGTGCATTATTCATTTGAAAGTGGGTGTTCTTTGGGTCGAGGGGCGGCAGTTCTTCGTTCCAATCGAGACCCGGCGTCATCGTAAGTAAATGTCTGATCGTAATTTGTTTTTTATCGCCCTCCGCATACTTTCCGTACTCTGGAAAAAGGTCAAATATCGGCTGATCAAGATCTTTTATCTTTCCTTTAGAATGCGCGATCAACACTGCCAGGCCCACAACGCTCTTTGTTATGCTACGAATGTCATGGAGCGTTTCACGGTTATGGTTGACAAAGCCTATCGCGCCGACACGATTATTCTCATCCTCACCGCCGAAATAATTCTCGTAAATCAGATTGCTTTCACGAAGGATCAAAAGACTGTGAATATTTGCGTACGTTCCTTTTAGGATCTCATTCGTCCCTGCGACGACGGCCTTTTCCTGCAGTTTGCCAGACTTGAGCGTGCCTGTACGAATACCGTCATTTTGCCTAGCGGGCGGCGAGTATTTGTAACTAGGGCTGGGCTGAGACTGTGCCGGCTTTGGGATTAAAAGCACGAAAGCGAGCAGTGCGGTACAAATGGAAGTGGACAAAATTCTCATAATTTCTTAAAAGTCCTTATTTGCACTAATAGTACATCTTTGTCGGTCAGTCGATCAGGTTCTGAACACGTCCGACCTGCCCATTCGTAAGTCTAACCTTGATCCCCTGCGGATGATTAGGCGAATTTGTCAGCAGATCTTTGACGGTGCCCACGGTCTGTTTGCCAGTTCGTTGATCTTGTTTTAGCACGATTGCGACCTTTATTCCTGGAACTATTTTTTTGCGTATTCGATGCGGCATCTTAAAACAGTTCAAGTCCTAAAGATTGCGTTTCTTTGAGTTTATCCAAAAACTCGCCGCGGTCAATCTCTTTTGCACCGAGCGCCATGAGGTGTGGCGTCATAACCTGTGTATCGAGCCACGTCGAACCCTGGCTTTTCAAGTGATCAATCAGAAAGAGCAGCGCGAGTTTTGAGGCATTTGGTGCTTTGTAAAACATTGATTCTCCACAAAACACTCCGCCAGCGTCAATTCCGTAAAGCCCACCGACAAGCTCTCCCCCAGCATCCCAAGCCTCGATGCTGTGGGCCATGCCGTCTTTGTGTAGCTGTGTAAATACTTGCTCAAATTCCGTAGTGATCCATGTCCCGCGTTGACCGGGACGGTATGCGAGGGAGCATTCATGCATCACAGCAGAAAACTCTTTGTCGATCGTAAAAGTAAGATCGCCTTTGCGGCGTTCCTTTTCGAGGCTGCGGGGAATGCGGAGATCTGCGAAATCCAAGATCGCCCGCTCTTCGGGACAATGCCACGGCAGCGGGATGCCCTCGGTGAACCACGGGAAAATACCCTTTAGATAGGCTTCGCGAACGGTATCGACGGTCAACGGTGTGCCAAACGAGATGACATCATGCGAGCGGAAAAGATATTCGCCGATCTCGACCCAATCGGGATATCTGTATTTGCGTGGATCTGGAAACGTATGCAAAGACATAGTTTAGCCACAGATTAACACAGATGAAAACGGATATAAGAAAATTGCCGATCCGTTTGAATCGTGGTATCTGTGGCTAATTCCTTCTTCTTAGACCGTTTTCAGTTTCCACTTGCCGCGTTTGAAAAGCAGTGCGGACGAAACGGCGAGGATCGAGAACGAAATTGTTATCGCCCAAAAGACGCCCTGCGGCCCCCAGCCGAGACGGGTCGAGAGCAGGTATGCGAGTGGTATCTCGATCAGCCAAAAGACGATGAAATTAAGATACGTCGGTGTCCAAGTGTCGCCGGCACCGTTGAAAGAGCTTTCCATCACCATCCCGAGGCCGTAGAACGCATAACCGTAGCCAACGATCCGCAGACAGTCGCGGCCGAACGCGGCAACCTCTGGCTCCTGTGTAAAGACGCCAATAACGGCATGCGAAAAGAAAACAAAGAAGGCTCCGGCGACCCCGAGCAGGACTGCGTTCAAAATCCCGGCGGTCCACACCGATCGCTCGGCTCGGTCGGGTTTACCCGCCCCTAGATTCTGCCCGACTAGCGTCGCCGCCGCATTTGCGAGACCGACCGCCGGAAGCAGGACGAACATTATCACGCGAAGCCCGATCTGATAACCCGCAAGAGCAAAGGTACCAAAACCCGCCAGGATCATCACAAGCCCGCTCCAGCTAAGGGTCGCGATCAGGAACTGAAGCACCGCTGTCGCCGAAAGCGTTATCAGCGACCAGAGAAGTTTCTGGTCAAATTTCCAGTGTTCGCGTTTGACGTTCAAACGGCCGTTTTCTCGGATGAACAACGCCCACGCCGCATATGCGACGCCCGCACCGCGTCCGCAGACAGTCGCGACCGCCGCACCCGTAACGCCAAGTTCGGGAAAAGGCCCAATGCCGAATATAAACAGCGGACAGAATAGGATGTTCAGCCCGTTGGCGATTATCAGTACGCGAAGCGCGATCGCGGCGTCACCCGCTCCGCGAAATACGCCGTTGAGCAGGAACAGAAATACGATCACGATGTTCGTGCCAAGCATGATCCGCATAAACGGCGTGCCGAGCTCGATCACGTGCGGTTCGGCCCCGAGCAGCCGGAAAAGCTGCGGCGCAAAGATAATTCCCGGCAGGCCCATAACGACTGCTACGGCGATGCCAAGAAAAACTACATGTGTCGCAGTTCGAGCGGCTCCCTCGTGATCTTGCTCGCCCACGCGCCTTGCGACCGTCGCGGTGGCACCGATCGAAAGTCCGATGCCAACCGCGTAAGCAAGTACAAGGATCGATTCGGTCAGGCCAACAACGGCGATCGAGTCGGCCCCGAGCTTTGAAACAAAGAACGTATCGACGATCGCAAAGAACGATTCCATTGACATCTCTAGGATCATCGGGATCGCTAAAATGATGAGAGCTGCCGTGATCGAGCATTTTGTAAAATCGCGGGTCGTGCCGACGAAAGCCTCGCGCAACACTGCTATAATCGAATTATCGACCGTCTCCGCAGACGGAGTTTCAGAATTAAGAGACATAATAATCTACCTGTAAGGATCAAGAGTGGTGGCACGAGAGATGTGCCCGGAAAGCCCGGGTTTTGCGCAAACGTCGAGCGCAATATCGAGCACTAATTCTGAGGTTCGCTTAGCGGATGGTCGGCTTCATAGTTTTTTGAATATAGCACAGAGATTTGCCCTGTCAAAAACGCCCAGCCCAAATTAAGCGCCCGCGAACCCAACTTCTTTCTTGCGCCCAGCTATGAATGCCTGTCAGAATAATCAATTGAGTTATGAAGATAGCTGTCGCAATGAGTGGCGGTGTCGATTCGTCGGCGGCCGCAGCGTTATTAAAAGAGCAGGGGCACGAGCTGGTCGGCTTTACGATGCAGCTATGGAACCAGCGCCGCGGTGTGAGCGTCGATGAGAACGGTGATCCGCTTCCCAGCAGGTGCTGCTCGCTTGATGATGTTTATGACGCACGCCGCGTGGCCGAATCCCTTGGGTTTCCGTTTTATGTGCTGAATCTGGAACGCGAATTTGAGGAATCAGTTGTTGAGCCGTTTATCCAGAGCTATCTTTCGGGCGAAACGCCTATTCCGTGTGTCGCCTGTAACTCCAGGCTAAAATTTGCCTCGCTGGATAAGATGGCGATATCTCTGGGATGCGAAAAGGTTGCGACCGGGCATTACGCTCGGGTTGAATATGATGAAGCAAACGACCGCTACCGGCTGTTTCGCGGCAGAAATCACTGGAAAGATCAGAGCTATTTTTTGTGGGAACTGACCCAAGAGCAGCTTTCACACGCATATTTTCCGCTCGGTGAGATGCAAAAAGAAGAGGTCCGCGACATCGCCCGCGAAGCCAAGCTTTATACGGCTGAAAAGCAGGAATCACAGGAGATTTGTTTTGTCCCGGACGGCAAATATTCTGAGTTTATCGACCGTTATCTCGATCACGAGGGCCGTGCTGCCGAGACGCCTGAGGGCGGGGACATTGTAAATACCGCTGGCGACAAGATCGGGACGCACACCGGCATTCACCGCTACACCGTCGGCCAGCGGCGGGGATTGGGCATCTCGAACGAAAAACCGCTGTATGTGACGCAGATCGAGCGTCTAAAGAATCAGATCATCGTCGGCGAAGAGGGTGAGCTTGATTCGCTCGAATTTGTAGCAAAGGGCGTCAACTGGGTCGCATTTGACGAACCGAGCGAAGCGGTCAGGGCAAATGTAAAGATTCGGTACAAACACGAACCGGCTCCGGCAACGATCTACTCTTTGCCGGACAACCGTGCCCGGATTGTTTTTGACGAACCGCAGCGAGCAATAACGCCCGGACAGGCGACAATATTCTATAATGGAGATGAAGTTGTCGGCGGCGGTTGGATAGTTAAGAATTAGGTAGGAAGAAAATTATGCCAAAACCAAAAAAGAGACTTAGTAAGAGTGCGAAAGCTGCACAAAAACTGTTGAATGATTCGAAAATGCTCGCGTCCGCCAAGGCGGCGGTAAACGGTGGGCAGGAATTCAAATCTTCAGTAGTAACCCCGCGGGCAAACACCACGGCGATCAAACCGCGTCCGGAAAAGAAGAAAGGATAATATCTCTTCGGTCACAGACAAATAATAAAGAGGCGAACGAATCGCCTCTTTATTTGTGATCAATTTTCTTCGAATCAGACGGTCGCTGCATCCGCAGATTCCTCATCCTCATCAATATCAGTGAGATAAGCATCCGAATCATCCGGCTCGTCATCAGCGATGGCGATCGAGGTGGGTTGTGGCGTTTCGTATTGGGCGGCGGCGGCTGCAACGGACTCCTCTTCCTGGGTTTCGCGTGCCTTGAGCATATTGCAGCTACCCTCAAGTATCGCACCCTCTTCAACGATCAGGCGTGGGCTCTGGATATTACCCATCACGCGAGCCGTGCGGCCGAGGTGGAGTTTTTCGGTAGCAAAAATATCGCCATTTACAGTTCCATTTACCATCGCGGCAGCGACCATTATGTTGGCGTCAACCTGGCCATTTGTTCCGATTATCAACGTGCCTGATTCGGACGAAACCGTGCCGATCAGGTGGCCGTCAACCCGGAGCATCGCGTGAAACTCGGTCTCACCGGTCAGTGTCGTGCCGTGGCCGACAAAGCCGCTCAGCCGCCCTTCTTTGATATCCCGAGCCATCGAATCGCTCTCCGATATCGCACGTGCACCTGCCGTTTCACTGGTGTAATTTGCCGGTGCCGGTTGAGCCGGTTCCTGAAAGTCGTTTGATTCCGGCCTGTTGCCGCGTCCCATTCTGATCATAACTAAATTACCTCGCTCAATAGATTCGTCCAAAAAAGCAGTTCTAAATGGGATTTCTTAGAAATTTCCCCCGGCGATTGCGGGCCCATACGTGCCGATTCTTTGCGTCCACTAAATAATAGGTCACTTATTACAGGCGTGTCTAGCGCTATTTTAAGGTTGTAAATCGTCTGCGAGGGTGTCAAAATCAATAGTTTTCCGGCGGGAGAGGTAAATTTTTGCAGACTGAGACAAAAACCAAAGGCAAACTGCTCAAAAAGATGGGCCGCGCTATCGAAGATTTTTCGATGATCGCTGAGGGCGACAAGGTGATGGTGTGTCTGTCGGGCGGCAAAGACAGCTACACGCTGCTTGATCTGCTGCTGGATGTACAGCGGCGGGCGCCGGTAAAGTTTGAGATCCTGGCGGTAAATCTCGACCAAAAACAGCCTGATTTTCCTGAGGAAGTGCTGCCCAATTACCTGACCGAGCGTAATGTGCCGTACCGCATCGTTGAGGAAGACACCTATTCGATCGTGACGGCTCATATTCCCGAAGGGAAAACGTATTGTTCACTGTGCAGCCGCCTAAGACGTGGTATTTTGTACAACGTTGCAGTCGAGGAAAAATGCACTAAGATCGCGCTTGGGCATCATGGCGACGACATTATCGCGACGTTTTTGATGAACCTGTTTTACGTCGGCCAGCTCAAAGCGATGCCGCCGATCCTTCGGTCAGACGATGGACGAAACACCATCATCCGTCCGCTCGCGTATTGTCAGGAAGCCGAGATCGCGAAATACAGCGAGGAGCAGCAGTTTCCGATCATCCCCTGCAACCTGTGCGGCGCGCAGCCAAACCTCAAGCGTGCCCGTATCAAACGGCTGATCAACGAGCTCGAAAAAGAAACGCCTTTTATCCGCCAGACGATGATGACCGCCCTGACCAACGTCACGGGGTCGCATCTGCTCGACAATGAGCTGTACGATTTTCGCAATTTTGAGCCGATGATCAAAGCGATCCCCGCCGGCCACGGCTCAGTCGAAAAAGAACTCGACGAGGTTTTCGACCACAGCGAATCAGAATTCACCATCCAAAACCCCACCATCCGAACCGCCGCCGCCGAACTGGTCCAGTAAATAAAAGCCGGGTGTGTTAAAATACCCTTTCGCAGCGCAACAGCCGGGTAGATCAGCCGTAATTAACGGCCAGACAGCCCAAATTTCGCCCGCCGCGTCAGCGTCTATTACCCTGATATCTTTTCCGTCGTGTAAAGCGGTGAGAGTCGCGCAGTTCGTACTGCCCTTGACAAAATGTATTATGTGTGCAACAATCTTTCACATACGAGGGATGTTTTGCGATGATATCGAGCCAATGGACCAGATTTCCGGGGCGGCAGTTTAGCCGGAATGTGACAGATGGGATCAGAGTGACGATGGGTCCGGACGGCGTGATCTATATGAACGCCGCTGCGTGGGACGCGCTCGGGCGCCCCGAGGCGGTCGAAATGATGTACGACAAACCGCGTCAGGTGATCGGGCTCCAAAAATGCGGCCCGCTAACGGACGGAGCGTTTCTCGTCAAACCCAAATCCGGCTCTAAGGGCAGGATCATCCACGCCAGCGCTTTTTGCATGCATTTTCTCATCAAAATGCTACGCACCGGCCTATTTAACGACGCCTACATCGACCAAAACGGCACAATGCAGCTCCACCTCACCACAGTATCAGCCGTCACCCGTGGGGCGAGGTAGTTACATTCCTAACCCACGCGACCACCACCTCGGCCCCCAATGCTCACCGCGCTCTGACAAACATCGACGAATCAGGGCGAAGATGCGGAACTCGAAGTATGCTAAAATCGCCAAACACAAATGAGTGATTTTTCGGAGAAACTAAGGGCGTTTATTACAGATTCCACATGGATATTTGCAAAAACGTATGCGACAACATGGCCGCATGAATACATCGTGCAGGAACGTGTAGATAACGACCTGTTTTTAGCGTTGGCGAATCACATAGATAGATTCGGTTACGAGTCAGATTTTTACAGTACGAAGCAAATCTACTTCGACTTTGGCGGTAATACATATTGGCATATGGGAAACATAATTAACCGATGCCCCGAAAGCGAAACTTACCGGCGTCGAAAAGCGGAGGGAAGGCTTCCTGAAGATTTGTAGGCAGACGAGATAACAAGATGAACACAATAGGTTTATGGCAAATTGCTGAGGCGGGTCCCGCGAGACTCACACACTCAGAGGTTTCCGTAGAAAAGGATCTTGAAGATTGGATAGAACAAGATCCCTCACTGCTCGAACACGGATTAGTTATTGTTGGGCGTCAAATACGTTTAGAAGGCGGGCCACTTGACCTTTTGGCTCTCGATCCTCAAGGCCGATGGGTTTTGATAGAGATAAAACGGGAGCGATTGCGCCGTGATGTTATTGCTCAGGCAATTGACTACGCATCCTGCCTGTATCGTCACGATCGAACGCGACTCCAAGAACAATGTGATGCCTATCTGCGATCGAAAGAAGCAGACAATTCACTAACCGACCTGTTAGCAGAACGTAGCCAAAGTTTGGACGACGAGACTAATGGGCGAGATATTGTTATTTATCTCGTAGGAACAGGTATCGACGCAGGCCTCGAGCGGATGGTCGAATACCTTGCAGAGCGAGCCGAACTCTCCGTACGCTTGGTAACTTTCTCTACGTTTAAAGATGAGCAAAGCAGAATGTTGCTTGCTCGCGAAATTCATGAGAGCGTTGCTGAGCCTTTGCGAGTCACAACGCGACGATTGTCATCGGCGCAGCCTGAAATAGAGGTTGTTCTTGAAATGGCTGATAACAACGGATTGGGCGGAGTCATAAGGCCTCTTTACAATACGGCAATGGAATTAGGTATACAGGCAAGACCTTACGCGCGAAGCATCATGTTTACACCATCAGCGAACCGAACGCGATGCCTTTTTGTGGTGTCCGTAGAACGCCGACAACGCCAACCCGGTGTAAGCAAAGCTTACATTTCAGCGGAGGCATTTGAACAGTTTTACGGAATTAATGAGAAAGCCCTCTCGGACGCTTTGAACTTGCCTTCGGGGGAGGTTTTGCTTGATCAGTCGGGTGCAGAACAACTGTGCGAAGGTCTTCAGCGTCTCATAGCTCTGAAAGATAGAATGTAAAGGCATATGGATCAGATGATGTCGGACAAAAGCGAGCTGATCATTTATCAGGCTGATGATGGCCGGACGCGGATCGAGACGCGGCTGGAGGATGAGACTGTGTGGCTGACGCAGGCTCAGATGGCGGAGCTGTTTCTAACCACCCAACAGAACATAAGCCTGCATATTCAGAACATCTTTGAAGAAGGTGAATTAAACCCGAGTTCAACTCACAAGGATTTCTTGTTAGTTCGTCAGGAAGGTGCACGAGATGTCCAACGCGAGCTGGCCCACTATAACCTCGATATGATCCTTTCCGTCGGGTATCGCGTGAAAAGCACGATCGCTACCCGATTCCGCGTCTGGGCGACGCAGCGACTGCGAGAGTATATCGTTAAAGGGTTCACGATGAATGACGAGCTGCTGAAACAAGCCGGGGGTGGGAATTATTTTGATGAGCTGTTGGCACGGATCCGCGACATTCGTTCGTCGGAAAAGGTGTTTTGGCGAAAGGTGCTGGATATTTATGCGACGAGTATCGACTACGACCCAAAACTGGAAATATCGGTTCAGTTTTTCCAAACGGTTCAAAATAAAATGCATTGGGCGGCTCATGGCAACACGGCTGCGGAGGTTATCTACAAACGCATCGACGCAGGAAAGCCGAATTTGGGGCTGACGAATTTTGAAGGAAAAACGCCGACAAAAAGTGAAACGGAGATCGCCAAGAATTACCTAAATGCCGAAGAGCTAAATGTACTCAATCGGATGGTCACGGCCTATCTTGAATTGGCCGAGCTACAGGCTCTCAATCGCAAGGCGATGTATATGAAAGATTGGATCGAACGCCTTGATGAGTTTCTGAAAATGACCGGGAGCGAGGTTTTGGATCATGCAGGAACGGTCAGTCATAAACAAGCAGTCGAAAGATCGGCGAGCGAATACGCGAAATATAAAGAACTACACAAAAACGATCTGAGCGAAGCTGAACATCATTTCGTGCAACAGATCGAACAAAAAGCGAAAGAACTCAAACCTAAAAAGCAGAAGTAGTTTGCGGCAACTTTATACGTAAAGTTGGCGTCTGACTTTTCAGATTTTGCTTAACATTTTCTCTAAAAATTAATAAGATATTTGCTAGTCAAACTCTTGCGGGTCTGTTTTTATAAATTGATGAAAATATTAGATCGTCGTTTAGTTGCAGTTGTGTGTTTTGCGATCGTGGGTATTTTTACGGTTTTGCCTGTTAGCGGGCAGGAGGGGTTGTCGCGGTGGGCTTTGGGGCGGCCTTCGTTGTTGATCGATATGCCGGGGAATCCGTCGGGGGGCGGGGCGGCTTGGGCGGAGAAGTCGATCTACTCGATATTTCCGAGTTCGTGGTCGGCTGAGGGGTCGGGCGTGAGGGTCGAGGTTGCGAGGATATATACGACCAAATCGCCGACGGACCTGCTGGCCGAGATCGGGCAAAAGGTTACGGTGCCGATGACGCCGACGGGGCGCGGGCAGTTGTCGGGGCGGGAGTTTGTAAATTTTGCTAATTCGAACAGGATCGCGGCCGTGATCGGTAATGACGGCGGGGTGATGGGCGGTGCGAGCTGGGTCGTGATGGCGACGTTTAAGGACGCGGCGGGACGGGCTCTGGCGGGGACGATATTCGAGGGGATAAAGGTCGAACGCGAAGGTGCACGACACTGGGCGATACGCAGTTTGGGGCCGACATTTCTTGCTTCGGAACTGCCGTTTGAGCTGACCAAGATCCCGAGCAATGAATCGGGCCGCACACGTTACGAGAGCAGCTTTGACGGGATGGATGTGCGGGTGACGGACGAGACGCCGTCGGCGGGGAGTTCGTTTGACAAGGAAACAACGCTGAAAAATTTTATTGACGGCTATCGCCTGCGGGCGGGCGTTACGGATTTTACTTCTACCCGCGAAAAATACAAACTCGACGCCCGCGATGGTGATCTGGTCACGATGACGTTCAAACGAGGCAATCGCAGCTATCGCGTCTATGACATCGCGTTTATCGAAAAACAGCGGGCAGTCGTCGCGAGCATCCAGATCGATCCGAACAGGGCGGACCATGCGGACACGACTTCGCGGATATTGCGGTCTTTAAAAACGGCGCTCAATCCGGTTTACGGATGGAAGACATACGACGTTGGCGGTCAGGGGCTTTATATGGACCTGCCCGTCGCACCGGGTACGCCGAAAAAGCAGGGTTCGGTGACGGTTTTTAATTCGGACACGCCGCTGGCGATGACGGAGATACGGCAGCTTGAGGTCGGTTACCCGTCGGCACACGATCCGGATTTTTCGGCGAAACAGTATTTTGAGATGCAGCAGGCTCTGTCGCCAAATCAAAAGTTTGAGCTCCAGGGCATTGATAAACTGCTGATCGACGGGCTTGAGGCGAGGCTTGTGCGGGCAACTTGGAAGAACGGCAGCAACACTAATAAGCGGCAGATCTTGACGATCTACGGCTACGAGACGCAATGGATCATCGACATGCTCGCGTCAAAAGAGACCGACCTGTATATGGAGCGTGTGATGCAGAGTGTGCGTGTCCGGATACCGTTTCATCCGACTGCGGGCCGGCAGAGCTTTGGGGCGATGGGCGTTTCGTTTATTGTGGGCGACAAGCGGCTTGAATCAAAGATCACTGAGAATGCGAACGACCCGGATTTTACACGCGAAGAATCGGCCACCATGCAAATGGATAAGAGCATCTTGGCGGTGTACGAGATGGTCTTTAAAAACGCGGCTCCGCCGATCACGGATGAACGCGGCCAGACATTTATGGACGGATTTTTGCGGGGCTTGAGCAAGGCGGCGGGTATGCAGTTGACGGCGACACAGCTTTCGAGCTTTCCGATCAACATCGACGGCATTGCCGGAAAGCATATCATTTACGACATCAGCGCAGGCGGCAAACAAGACAGCGTTGTTATTCAGGCTGATTTTATTATGCTTGGACAGGACAAAAAGTTTTGGACGGCGACCGTTATCACTAATTACGACGGCGGCCTGACCGCTCGTTATAACCGGGCCCGCATTCTAAACAGTTTGCGTGTCGGATACTAAGATATAGAGGAATTTTAGACTATGAAACTACGTATTTTTTTAGCGATGACGATCATGGCCGTCTTAGCATTAACGGCAGTGGCTCAGACTACGCTGCAAACGCATGATGAATTTGTTCAGGCCGGGCAGCAGGCCGCGCAAAAGGGCGATTTCTCAGCAGCGGCAAAATGGTACTCGAAAGCGATCCAGCAACAGCCGGATAATTACGACGTTATCCTCGCACGTGCCGGAGCGTACGCTGCGTCAGACAAACTTGATAACGCCCTCAAAGACCTTAATGTGGTAATTGCCAAGTACCCGACATCTGTCGTTTCGCTTCACCTGCGCGGGAGTCTATACAATGTAAAGAAGGATTGGAAAAAAGCGATGGCCGACGCCGAGGCGATGATCGCGGCCGAACCTACCAATAGTATGGGCTATCAGGTTCGCGGCGGAACGTATGCGGGGCAAAAGAAATATGCCGAGGCTGAGGCGGACCTGACCAAAGCAATATCCCTCAATCCCAAAGACCACCTCAGCTATATGTATCGCGGAGCTGTATACGAGGAACAGGGCATGGCCGGAAAATCACAGGCTGACAAGCTAAAGGCCGAACAGATAAAGCGGGGACAGTGACCCCTAGGTGTTTTTACAAATAGGCAAAAGAGACGCAGGGATAGAATCCGCGTCTCTTTTCTTTTTGACTATTTAAGCTTCTTTGGGGTAATTTTCGGCGAAATGCGTCTTGGTAGATCACGCTCTAATATAGCAGAAAGTTCTGTTTGATAATGCGGTTTTAAGCTCTACAATCTACGAAAGATCCAATTCAAGGAGGATGTAATGCGAAAGGTGACATTTGGCGGTGCCAACAGTCTTGACAACTACTTTGCCGGCACGGACGGCGGGATGGATTGGCTGATGTGGAGCGACGAAGCGATGGAGCTGATGAACGATTATTGGCCAAAGGTCGATACCATCGTGATGGGTAGGAAGACGTATGAGGTCGCGATGGCGAGCCAGTCGAAAGTGGAGGAGAAAGGTAGTGGCGGAGATGGGCATGCCAATGCCGAGGCGGCAAATCCGTATGGTGATATTAAGACATATGTGTTCTCTACAACTTTGTCTGCCGGAAAGACCGCCGGTGGCGCCGAGATAGTTGCCGATGACCCGGGCGAATTTATCCGTGAGTTAAAATCTCAAGAGGGCAAAGACATCTGCATTCTCGGCGGCGGTAATCTGGCTAGGACGCTGCTTGAGGCAGACGTCATAGACGAGATCGGGTTTAATATTCATCCGGTGCTGCTTGGGTCGGGCGTGCCGCTGTTTTATGAAATGTCGCGGCAGATCGACCTCGAGCTGATCGAATGCCGACCATTCACGAACGGGTGTGTTTACGTTTTGTATCGCGTGAAAAACTAGGCGGCCCCAATTTCCAGAGGCTCTGCACGCGAACACGAATTTTGGTATTCTCACGATACTAAAGTTGTCTGACAGTTAGACCCTGATTATGCAAAGTTCAGCAGAGGGATTGCCCGCCAATTTCGATCGATTTACTACAGATCTGTTAAAAGAGATGGAGCCGGTCGAGGGCTATCTGGCCCCGAACGAGATCCGCTTTCTGGCGCTACTGGCGGCTTGCCCGACGGCAAGCGGCGAGATCTTGGAAATAGGCTCTTTCAAAGGGAAATCTACGATCATTCTCGCACGATCCGCATCTCTTGCCGGAGAATCGCTCGTCAACGCGGTTGATCCGATGACGGCCCCGTCTGAGACCGACCCGGACCTTCGCGGCGATCTGAGCTCTTTCAATGATTTTGAGAGGAACATCGCTGAGCACGGCGTAGCGGATAATATCCGCCTTTATAAAACATTTTCATATCAACTCGCAAAAACATGGAGTAAGCCGCTGCGTCTATTATGGATCGATGGCGACCACACCTACGCCGGGACAAAGCTTGATTTCGAAGGTTTTGCGCCGCACCTCGCGGATAAAGCGATCGTTGCGATCCACGATGTGCTGCATGAATTTGAGGGCGGCGTACGCGTCTTTATGGAAAACGTTCTGCTTTCGCCTAATTTCGGAGCGTGCGGTTTTTGCGGATCGATCGCCTGGGCGCAATTTCACGCCGACCCTCGCGAGACTCAGGCGTTTAGTAGGCAAAAGCTTTTGTTTTATAAACAACTGAGCCGATTGATCCCGTTTGTTGTTTTTGGCTCAGAGTTAAAGGGTTTGGAGAAGAAAAGATACAAGTTCTTTCGTTCTCGGGTTCCGCGTGCGGCGGTCGATCCGCACAAATGGCTGAAACTGGTCCAATAACATTTTATGCTGGAAACCGATCTGTCTCTTAAGGCCGAGATCAATCTCTATTACGATCTTTTCGTTCCTGGAGAAATCACAAAACCAGCGCCTCTGTTGATAGCCGTACACGGTTATGGCGCTCATAAGCGCTATATGATGCGTGAGGCAAGGTTGGTTGCGGGTGATAATTTTATTATCGCCGCGATACAGGCGCCGCATCCGCATTACCGACGGACGGACGACGGATATCGGATCGGTTACGGCTGGCTCTCGGATCAGAAGCCGGAGGAGCATATTCGGCTGCATCACAAATTTGTCCTCGACGTGATCGAAAAACTGGCGGCGGACGACGTGATAGATGGTAAGCGTGTGTATATGTACGGATTTTCGCAGGCGTGTGGGCTGAATTTTCGTTTTGCGTTCACGCATCCTGATGTGTTGAGCGGCATCGTCGGCGTATGCGGAGGTATTCCCGGCGATCTCGAAACAAACGAAAAATATAAGCCGTTTCCGGCCGAAACATTTTATCTGTACGGTGACGACGACGAGTTTTACACGCAGGAGCAGTTTGCCAAATTTAACGAAAAGCTCGCAGAGAAACTGCCAAATTACCGTTCAAAACATTACACGGCAAAGCATGAGATCACAGAAGATATGCGGGTGGATATTAAAGAGTGGCTCGAACGATTCGCGTAAATGGATGAGCTAGCGTTCGCGATCCTGTCCTGCGGTCTTGACCGTCAGGTCGCGGACCTCGACATTTTCGAGCCATTCGGTCGGCAGCACGACTCGGGGCAGATCGACGCCCGCATCGGTTTTTACCAGTTCGACGTAAAACGCATCTTTTTTTGCACCGGAAATAACGGAACGCGGACCGTACAGCGTAAACGTCGCGATCACCTCGGGAGCCCCGGCCACTGGGATCGAAAACAAGCGTTCGACACGCTTTTCGCCGATCCTGAACGTTACGTCTACAAACGTATTTAGCACCGCGGCCTTTGCGTCGGGTGACGTAACGGCAACTTGTTTCGCAAAAAGATCGCCGGTACGCCCGGTCAGGTCGATCCGTTCGGTCTGGACGTATGTGAGTATCGAAACAACACTGGCCGGCCCGCGAACGCGTATCTTTTGAGGCAGCAATGAGATTGTGTAGACCTCAAAGCCCGCTGCCGGCGTTCCAAAGGTGTCGGCCCGCACCTCGACATCCTTTTCCTCGACTGCCTCGAGCTTGACGGCGATGCGGCTCGGTTGCACCTCGATCAGCTTGATACCCTGCGGCAACGCAACATAGACCGTATCGGGCGTAAGCGGGATAACGCGGTCGCCGGGTTGCACCTCTGTGAGATCGAGCGAAGCGATCAGGTCGGCGCGGTTGATCTGTTCGACCTTTCGTTTGTCGCCGCTGATCTCGATATCGACCTCTTGCTGAGGCTCATTTGTAATCTGGGCGTTGCTAGAAATATTGAGATTCAGCGGGATAGTCAGCCGTTTGGTCGTCGGCGTCGATAGTCCGGTGACCGCAAACCAGAGAGTAAGCGTTATCACGAGCGCAAGCAGCTTGAGAGGCCAGTCCTCAAGGAAAGCCTTGAGGAGGATATGCTTGAAAAAAAGTTTTTTAGGCTTATCTGGCATTAGCTTACGGTAATATCCGTTTCCGCGTCTTTCATCGCTTTGGGCAGATCGCGGCGGGGTTCGATCATCGGAATCTCAAGTGCGTCGAGCAGCAATTTACGCAATTGATTTGTATCGAGATTACGATGAACGACACCCGCCTCGACATACGTGATCAACCCGGTCTCCTCAGAAACGACGATCGAGATGGCGTCCGAACCCTCGGTGATACCGATCGCTGCGCGGTGGCGAGTGCCGAGCTCGCGTGAAACTTGCGGGTTTTTTGTCAGCGGCAAAAAAACCGACGCGGCGGCGAGACGTTCGCTTTGAATTACGACAGCACCGTCGTGCAGCGGCGTTGACGGGTTAAAAATCGTGACGAGCAGGTCGTAGCCCAAACGCGCGTCGAGCTGGACGCCGGCGTCGATAAAGTTGCGCAGGCCGACGTTGCGTTCGATGACGATCAGGGCACCGGTCTTTTCGGTGGCAAGCGTCGTTACTGCCAACACGATCTCGTCATAAACGCTGCCGCCAAACTGGCCGCGTTGGCGTTTTAGGATAGGAAAGCGGAGCCGGTTCGCAAAAAATATCAACGCCTGACGGATCTCAGATTGAAATAAAACGATGATCGCGATGCCTATAAAGCCAACGGCGTAACGCAGCACAAACTCCAGCGTCGATAGCTCTTGTGCCGCCGCCAGCCAATAAAGCAGCGCTAAAATGACCATGCCCACGACCGTCGGAACGGCCCGCGTGCCGCGAAACAGCTTGAGCACAACATAGACGATGATAAAAACCAGCGCAAAATCGAGGACATTTCGCAGGGTATTTATCGTCGGGATGTAGTCAAAGAATTGCATTGCGACACCTGAACTTACGGGCATAGAATAGCATAGTCTTTCAGCGGTTTTACCGCTCTATTTGCGGAAAAGCTTTGCTTTTCCTGAAGATATTGATCGACCTCGCGCGGCTCCGCCGCTGAGCCGTCGAGAAAGATCTGTCCATATTTAGTTTGGGAAAAGCGGCGGCACAGCCGCAGTAATGTTAAAGGGGGAAACGGAAAAGCACGCTTTTCCGCAAATAGACGGGCAAGCCCGATGAGCCTATTTACGCCTCGAACGGGATCTCAGCGTTTTGCAGGATGCTGAGTTCGCTAAATGAGACGCGTTCGAGCAGCTCGCGGTCGTCAAACATCTTTATCAAACCGTTGACGGTAGCGTAACGCGGCTCTTCGGCGATCGAGACGGGCAGATTGATGAATGAACGGAGATACTGATCGATGCCCGCGAGCATAGCTCCGCCGCCGGTGAGGATTACGCCGCGATCATATATGTCCGCCGCGACCTCTGGCCGCAGTTCGGTAAGCGTATCTTTTACCCGCAGAGCGATGCGGCGGACGATGCCCTCAACGATCGGGTATATCTCGCCGGAGGTGATCTCGACAGCGCCGGGGCTGCCGGTCTGGACGTCGCGGCCGCGTATCTCCATAGTTGTTGAAATATCTTCGGGCAAAAATGTCGATGCAAATTGTGTTTTGAGCATCTCGGTCGTTTCCTCGCCGACCTGTAGCCCTCGATGGCGACGCAGGTGGGTTGCGATGCTCTCATTTATCGCATTGCTGCCGTAACGCTCGGAGGTCGAATGGACGACCGAGCCTTTGGCAATAATGGCTATATTCGTTGTACCAGCCCCGATGTCGACAATGGCGGTCGCACGCTTATCGGTCGGCAGCACGCCGGCACCAAAAGCGGCGGCTAGGCCCTCTTCCATCATAAAGACCTTTCCGATATGTGCGTCCTCGGCCGCGTTAAATAGGGCCCTTTGCTCAACGTGCGTTACGTCCGAAACAAGGCTCATTACGGCTTGAAGGGAAATGTTAGACCCGCCGGTCTTTGCCTTTTTTACAAAGTGGGCGAGCATCTTTTTTGTCCGTTCAAAATCGGCGACTACACCGCCGATGAGCGGGGCTTTGACGATGACATCGCGGCTCTCGCGGCCAGTCATCTCAAACGCCTCCTGTCCAAAGGCAACGACCTCCTCAGACATTTCGTTGATGGCGACGAGCGACGGTTCATCGAGCACAACACCGCGGCCCTTGACGGCGATGATCGTGCTTGCGGTGCCGAGATCGATAGCCATCGAATCTGTAACCAGTTTTTTGAGAGACGATATCTTTAACATAAAACTATGTTGGGATTATATGCCTATTAAGATACCGATTCTGAGAGTTGTCAAGCCCAGATCACCTCAAAAAGCTCGACCGGCTGTACGCGGTTCTTAACGGTCAACGGCTCGCGTTTGACCATTGGAAAGATGTCGCCGGCGGCCTTTGCGGTTGCCTCGCTAATTAGGATCTGTCCTCGGGCGGCATTTGATTCGAGGCGGGCTGCGAGATTGACGGTATCGCCGATAGCTGTGTACTCAGAACGCTTTTCAGATCCGATATAGCCAATAGTCGCTTCGCCCGTGTGCAGACCGATGCCCATCGCGACCGGCGCAAACCCCGTGGAAGTGAGCTCGTCGTTAAGCTCAACAAGCTGTTTCTGCATCGTCACCGCTGTCATGACAGCATTTACAGGGTCGGCAATAGTCGCTGTGGGGGCTCCAAAAAGGGCCATCAAACCGTCACCGATGTATTTATCAAGCGTGCCGCCGTGGTCAAAGATTATCTCCGACATCACCGAGAAATATTGATTGAGCAGACCAACGACGCGTTCCGGATTTTCTTTTTCAGAGAAAGCCGTAAAGCCGCGTATATCGGCAAATAGGACCGTGATCGTCTGATTTACACCGCCCAGTTTGAACGAGTCCGGGTCCTCGAGCAGTTGTTTAACGACATACTCGGGCATAAAACGGCCGTAATTTGCCCGTGCGACCTCTTCGCGCGCCAAGCGTTTATGCGCTTTCACGGTCTCGACCGTGACAGCGGTCTGAGCCGCGACAGCGCTGATCAACTCGAGATGGTCCGGCGAAAACGCGGCAAACGGGTCGAGCCGGTCAGCGTAGATAACGCCGTGAACATTAGACTGCGTAATAAGCGGTGCACAAATCGTGGAGCGAACGCCTTGTGATACGATCGACTCGGCACCTTGAAATTGCTTATCGGTCTTAGCGTCTTGCGACAAGATCGCGACGCCCTCGGACATAACTTTTTTTGTGATCGTCCGGCTAACGGTCAGTTTTTCAGTCAGCTTTTCAAAGCTTGCCTCACGGGTTTTGGCACCGATCTGATAGAGCTTTTCGGTATCGGTCTTGCCGCTCGGGGTGTCCTCAGCGAGCAAGGCGACGACGCGGTCGGCGGGTGTTCCGCGAAAAATGAGGTCGGTCGCTTTTTCAAAGATCTCTTCGAGCTCAAAAACGGTGCCGAGCGTTTTGCTCATCTCAAATAAGAGTTCGAGGATCTTTGCTTTCCGGCGTAGGTCTTTTACCTCTTCGGGCGTGGCCACGGCCGATTCGAGTGAGACGTTTGAGCTGGGGCCGATGATCTCGCTGACCGAAAGTTGTACCTGTGTATGGCCCAGCGGCAGGTCGTCAAACGCGACGCTCCGGGTTTTAACCATCTCGGAGTCGTAATTGATCAATTTATCAGGAATCGGTTCGACAACGTCCGCGACCGTTTTAAACTCAAGCGTGCTCTCGCCGATCGTCATCACATCGCCGTCTGCCAACACACATTCGAGATGCATATTGCCGTTGATAAAGACGTGATTAACGCTGCGATTCAGTTGGCCGTTCTCGACAAAACCGTCGATCAGCGTAAAGTTGTCATCATTGGCGGAAATAAAAGCGTGCTTGCGCGAGACGCGGCGGTCGTTGAGCAGGATATCGCTCTCTTTTGCCCGTCCGATCGAATACGTACGGCCGGGAGAAAGTGACATTTCCCAGCGGCGTCCGGTCGGTTCTGTGATGATCAAGTTAGCGCTCAAGTTATTGGTAATTGTAATTGGTAAAACGTAAATGGTAAATTGACGGCGTCCGTATTAAAGACGGTTATGATCTATTTCGACAATAATGCTACTACGCAGATCGCCCCCGAAGTGTTTGCAGCGATGCGCCCATTTCTCGAAACCGAGCACTGGAACCCGTCTTCGGCATATGAACGCGGGAGAGCGACTGCAAAGATCGTCGAGACGGCACGCGAACATGTTGCGTCTCTGATCGGAGCGGCAAATGCGGACGAGATCGCATTTACGTCGGGCGGTACCGAGAGCGACAACTGGGCGATCCTAGGAGCACTTGAGGCAAGCCAGGAAAAAGATCACATCATTACTACGCGGGTCGAGCATGACGCCGTCCGAAAGCTATGCGAAAGGCTGGAATCACGAGAAAAACGTGTGACATGGCTCAATGTCGATGAGGAAGGTTCGTTTGATCTGGATGCTCTGCGGACATCGCTTGACGAGCGGACAGCGGTCGTTTCGGTAATGCTTGCTAACAACGAAACGGGCATTTTGTTTCAGGTCAAAGATATTGCTCAGATCGTAAAAGAACATTCGGATGCTCTATTTCACGTCGATGGCGTCAATGCCGTAGGGAAAATACCGATCGATCTTAGATCCACAGAGATCGATCTTTTCTCTGTGTCGGCACACAAATTTCACGGGCCAAAGGGCATCGGGGCGTTATATATTCGCGATGGCGTCGAGTTGCCGTCGATGTATTTTGGTGGAGCGCAGGAAAACGGGCGGCGTGCCGGAACCGAGGCCGTGCATCAGATCGCAGCGATAGGGGCAGCGTCAGAGTTTGTTAGCGATCTATCACCGATGAAAGCGATAGCGGAGATGCGTGACCGTTTGGAAAGCTCGATATTGGCGAGAATCCCGGACGCTTTTCTTAACGGCACATCTGACACGGCAAAACGCCTGCCAAATACCTCGTACATCTCCTTTGCAAACACCAACGGCGAGGCGATACTTGCTATGCTTGACGAGGCTGGGATCTGTGTTTCAACCGGTTCGGCGTGTAATTCGCAAGACCATACGCCGTCCACCGTTCTACAGGCGATGAACGTGCCGTACGCGCGGGCGATGGGTGCGATTCGATTCTCTCTCGGCAGAAATAATACAGCCGCGGAGGTCGAAACCGTCATCGAAGTGCTGCCCGGTATCATTGAAAGCTTAAGAAAACTGGGAAATTAACTATTATTGTGGAGAAATTTGTGAAAAATCAGATCTTATATTACTCGTTTGCGTTCGTTTTAATCATTGGTGTTTACGCGGGTGCGAACCGCGTGGCGGCTCAGGACGATGGGATAACCGGCGGCTATGGCACCGCCGCGGTCGATTCAAAAGAGACAAAAAAAATCGCTCGGTGGGCGGTTAAGACACGATCAGAGAGCAATGGTAAACGGCTAAAGCTGGTCAAGATCGTCAAAGCTGAGACTCAAGTCGTCAGAGGATTGAATCACCGGATTTGCATGGACGTTCGCGAAGGCCGCAAAAAGGCGAGGCGAGTAACGGTTGTGGTTTGGGAAGACATCAACAACAGGCCGCTACAGTTGACCGACTGGAAGACTGGCGGATGTAAGGAACTCTAGGGGTTTTTTTGATGCGGCATCGACCTCGTTCGATCTGGTCTTCTGGGTTTAGTCGTTAAAATTTATGTTGCTGAATTTTAATCTGGGGACTTTTCGAGCCCGCTCATAAACGATGGCGGCGGCGGCGACATCCTGCAGGGCCATTCCCGTGCTGTCAAAGACGATTATCTCGTCGTTGCTGGCGCGGCCTATTTTTTTGCCCGCGACGATCTCTCCGAGTTCGGCATGAACATCACTGTGCGAAACGCAGCCATCTTTCAAAGCGTGATGCAGTTCGCCGATGGTGGCGCTCTGTTTTAAAATGTCTGCGATGATCTTGCTCGTTGATAATAACGCCGGTTCCAGTTCCTGCTTTTCCTCGCTATCCGCGCCGACGGCGGCGACGAATGTACCGGGCGCGATGTATTCGCGAAGGAGAAACGGTTCTCGCGCCGTCGTGCAGGTCACGACGATGTCGCTTGCGCGGGCTGCTTTCGCCAGGTCATCAACGGGGATTATCTCGATTCCGAATTCGCTGGATAGGGTTTCCGCAAAACCTTGTGCCTGATCAGTGTCAATATCGTAGGCAAAGATTTTTTCGAGTTTCCGCACTTTCATGATCGCTTCAAGCGAAATTCGCCCTTGGCTGCCGCATCCGCAGATGAGAGCGGTTTTCGCGTTTTCTCTCGCCAAATATTTTGCCGCTACCGCGGTCGCCGCTCCGGTGCGTATGATCGTGATCTCGATCGAATCCATCAAAGCCAGAAGCCTTCCGTTAACCGCATCACAAACGACGATGACGCCCTGGATTGTGGGCAGACCTGTTTTCCTATTGTTTGGAAAATTAGCGTTAGCTTTGGCGACGAAATATGATCTTTCGAGATTCATAATTCCGGCTTTGATGTGAAATCCGCCGTCAGCGGCGTGAACGCCTAAAATGCCCGGAGGCTGAGTTTTGCCTTCGCCGTATGATCTAAAAGCGCTCTCCACCGCCACGACACACTCTTCGATACCCAATAACTCCGCCACGTTTCGGCGAGTCAATAATAATGTGTCTTCCGATTTCATAATTTCTCTCCGTCAAACAATTGAAATAAGCTCGTAAAAGTCGTCACCGGGCAATGTTTCAACCGGCTGATAACCTTTACGAAAGATTCTCGCTCCCGCCGTTCCCTTCAGCACGATGGACTCCTTTTTGACTCTGAGGAAAGCGCCTTCGCGCAACCCAACCACCGGCGTCTCATTTTCTTCGAGAAACTGGTTGATTCTCTCCTCTTGCGTCTCTCCCATATGGGTCGAAGTCGGGTCAGGGTCAAGGAAGTGCGGGCTGATTTGAAACGAAACGATATTCAGCGCGTCAAAAGAGGGCGGCTCGACCACTGGCATATCTTTAGTCGTTTTCAAAGTCGGACCGGCGACGATAGAACCGGCGCTCGACCCGATATAAGGCATTCCTTCATAAACTCTGCGGCGAATTGAAGCCAACAAGTCGAAGTCATAAAGGCACTTTAACAATCGGAAAGTGTTTCCGCCGCCGATGAAAACGGCATCTGCTACGTTGACGGCTTGCTCGACGTTTGAAGTTTCGTGAACTGATGTTAGTTCATACCCCATTGCCGCAAGACGCGTCCGCGCCATAGCTGTATAAGCGTCGCGGTCGTAAAGTGCGAACGGAACAAAGAGAACTTTACTCGATTCTCCGAGAAAATCTCGTATCTCGCCTTCGACGTGGTCAAGATAGCTTCTGCCATAAACTGTCGAATTACTAATCAGCAATATTCTTTTGTTCTCGTTTTTAACCGTTAACATTTCTCGTTTTCTCCAAATAAATTCCGCCAAATTTCAATTAGAGTTTTCGATTCGTAATATCTTTTATTGCATCTTATTGTAACATTTGTTACATTGTCAATTGCCGTTACAAAAACAGTGACAGACAAAGATCGACAAGAATGGATACTGCTGGTTCATCTGCTTCCCCAAAAGCCGACTAAATTGCGTGTCCGTACGTGGCGTAAACTCCAGACTTTGGGAGCGATACCTATCAAAAATTCCGTTTACGTTCTGCCGTACAATGAAAAAACAAGCGAGGATTTTCAGTGGCTCCGACAGGAAATAGAATCCTCAGGCGGCGAGGCGAATCTGTTCCGAGCCGATTCGGTGGAAGGGGCGACTGATAGGGAGATCATCGCATTGTTCCGTAAAGAACGTGACGAAAACTACACAAACCTTATTACCGAATTTGAGGGCCTTATCGGGGCGGCCCGCGAACAAACCAAAGGCAACTCTCTTTCGGTCAGCAAACTCGGCCAGTATCAAGCCGAATTGAGCAAACTGCGGCAGGAGTTGGAGCGGGTCACGGCGACTGATTTCTTCGACGCCCCGCAGGGCAAAAAGGCGAGGGCCGCCTTCGAAAAATGCCGCCGCGAGCTTCAGGCCACGGAAAGCAAAACCAGTAAGGATTTAGCTAATAAAAGTAATTTGTCCACGTTAAAAACCACCGATTATCAAAACCGGCGGTGGGTGACCAGAAAAAATCCGCATATTGACCGACTGGCTTCCGGCTGGCTCATCCGACGCTTTATCGACAAGCGCCCTCGTTTCCACTTTATTTCCGAAAGCGAGAGGATCGCGAACACGCTTACTTTCGACATGGCCGACGGCGATTTTACGCATCAGGGCGAAGACTGTACATTCGAGACGATTATCAAAAGTTTCGGTCTCGGATCGGATAATGCGCTGCTCCAGATCGCCGAGATCGTCCACGACATCGACCTCAAAGACAACAAGTTCAATCGGCCGGAGGCGAGCGGCGTCAATGTTGTGATCCGTGGCCTCGCAGCGGTTTACCCTGACGACGGCGAGCGGCTCAAACAATGCCTACCGGTTTTTGACGGCTTGTACGAATTACTCGGTAAAAGATCTGGATGAATGATGAGCTAAACAAAGCCCCGAACCATGTTTCGTTTGGCGAAGCTTGGCGCTTCTGGGTAAAGCTGGGATTTATTTCGTTCGGAGGCCCCGCCGGGCAGATCGCCATCATGCACAAGGAATTGGTCGACAGGCGCCGGTGGCTCTCGGATGAGCGGTTTCTGCACGCCCTCAATTACTGCATGCTCTTGCCCGGGCCCGAAGCTCAGCAGCTCGCCATCTACATTGGCTGGCTTATGCACCGCACTTGGGGTGGAATCGTTGCCGGAGCGTTTTTCGTCATTCCTTCGATCTTTATTTTGCTGGCGCTCTCTTACATTTACGCCGCCTTCGGCAACGTCGCAGCTGTCGCCGCCGTGCTTTTGGGCTTTAAACCGATCGTCGTCGCGATCGTCGTCGAAGCGGTGATCAAGATTGCCGGCAAGGCGTTAAATCGTTGGGCTCATTTCGTTATTGCCGCCTTTGCTTTCGTTTCGATCTATTTTCTGCACGTTCCATTTCCCCTGATCGTATTAGCCGCAGCGGTTATTGGATTATTGGGTGCTCACGCAATGCCTTCGGTTTTTGGCGCACAGCCAAAAACAAAAAAAGCTGAAAAAAAAAAGGAAGGCGAAGGCAATAGTGATGCTGTATTACCTTTGGCAATTGATGATAATGCTCCGCCGCTTTCGCATACTCTTCCAAACAAAATACGGACCTTTAAGATCCTTGTTGTCGGCATTGTGCTTTGGCTTTTGCCATTTCTTTTGATCGGCATCTGGCGGGGCTGGGACAGCCTGCACACGCAGGAATACAAATATTTTACGCAGGCGGCACTTGTTACTTTTGGCGGCGCTTATGCCGTTTTGGCCTATGTGACGCAAGCGGCGGCGGGATCATTCGGCTGGTTGACCCCGGCCCAGGCCGTCGACGGCCTGGCACTAGCTGAAACGACGCCGGGGCCGCTCATAATGGTTCTGCAATTTGTCGGATTCATGGCCGCATGGAATAATCCGGGCCGCATGGATCAGACCACGAGCGCGATTGTGGGTGCGCTGATCACAACATATGTGACGTTTCTACCGAGTTTTCTTTTTATATTTGTCGGTGCGCCGTATATCGAGGTTTTGCGAGGGAATAAGAATTTGACGGGAGCTCTTTCCGGCGTGACCGCAGCGGTCGTCGGCGTCGTGCTCAATCTGGCGCTAGTATTCGGAGCGGCGGTTATCCTGCCGAATGGACTCGGCGGAAATATCGAATGGTTTTCCGCCGTGATGAGCCTCGCCGCCTTCGTCGCGCTTTATAAATTGAAGGCAAATGTGCTGTTGGTAGTTTTGGTTGGGGGCCTGATCGGGCTGGCGAGAATGTTCTATTAGTTGCAAAAGGAGGAATTATTTATATGAATACCGAAGGCGTTGTATGGGCGGAGCTAAAGGACGCTCCCACTTTGCACCGGTCTGAATTATTTCGCGTTCGTCCCTTGTGGGAAGACGAGAGCGGCCCGGCGAAAGCCATGGTCGTGGAAATTGACCCCGGTGGTATTCTTCCCGGAATCGATGTACACGACCCTGGGCCGGAAGAAGTTTATGTCGTCTCGGGGGTCATGAACGATGGAGTTCGTGATTATCCGGCCGGCACTTTTATTCATAATCCTGCCGGGAGTTCGCACATCCCGCAGTCAAAAACTGGCTGTACGTTGTTTCTTTTCTACCCCGAAGGATAGTGTTTATTGGACGAAGTTAGGCGTCGATAAAATGAAATGGTGCTGGCTGGTTGGTCACCCGTTCGCGATAGGCGGTTTCAGACGAGACCTTGCAAACCTTGTGTATCCGCGGTCACGCAGCTTTTTCGATGCCGTAACGCGAGAGTTTTAAGTAAAGCCCGCGGCGCGTGAGGCCTAGTTCGTTGGCTACGCGGGAGATGTTCCAGTTGTGACGGGCCAGGGCGGAGCGGATGAGCTGCATCTCGAGGTCTGATACCGCTTCTTCGAGCGTGCCGCCTTGAGTAAGATTGGTAAATGGCGAGATCGAGCTGTCGTATGAGGCGATCGGCCGGACGTTTGAGCCGGTGTCAAATGTGGTGAGCGGCTGGGCGCTGCGTTTTAGGTCGGGCGACAGATGATCGGGCGTGATGACCTCGTTATCGACCGCACGGGCGACGACACGCTGTATCTCGTTGCAGAGCTGGCGAACATTTCCCTCCCAATTACAGACCATCAGCATATCGATGACCTGCGGCGTAAAGGTGATGTCGTGTTTTCCAAACCTTTCCGAATAATGGTTTACATAATACTGCACGATCGGCGGTATCTCGGAGCGGCGTTCGCGCAATGGCGGTACGCGCAGGCGGATGACGTTTAGCCGGTAATAGAGATCTTCGCGAAAAGAGCCGTCTGCGACCTTTTCCTCGAGCGGCATATTGGTCGCAGCGATGATGCGGACGTCGACCTTTAGAGGCTGTTTGTCTCCGAGCGGCTGTATCTCGCCCTCCTGCAAAAATCGCAGTAATTTTGGCTGAACGTCGATGGGCAGATCGCCGATCTCATCGAGAAACAGTGTACCGCCGTCAGCGGTGCGGATAACTCCGGGCGAATCGGCAACCGCTCCGGTAAACGCACCTTTCTTGTAGCCGAACAAATGCCCTTCGGCAAGTTCCTTTGGCACGGCCGTGCAGTTAAAGGGTACAAAAACCCTGTTTTTACGGTTCGAAAGCGTATGTATAGCACGGGAGACGAGCTCTTTACCGGTGCCGGATTCGCCGGTGACTAGTACCGTCACATCGGACGAGCGGATCTTATAGACTTCTTCGACGAGGCCGGTCATTGCCGGCGACGAATGGATAAAGCCCGGCATCAGGCTGTTTGACGTGTACGGGCTGAGCGACTGTTCGGCGGGTTGCGATTTGTCCTTTTCCCGAAGAGCAATGACATCCATCCCAAGCTCGACCACGCGGAGCAGCGGCTGCAAAGAGCTGTCGTCATTTAAAACGGCTCCCAAACGCGGGTCGATGATCAGCATCGCAGCCGGTGAGGCGGACCCACGCAGATGCATAACGGCGATATTCTTCGTACGAATAAATGTCTTTTCATCGTCCTTGGTCTGGGCATCGTGGAGCTTTGTGACGAGCTCGTTGCTCTCCTGCGGAGAAAAACCGTGCGTGATGAATGGGTAAAGCCGCTTTTGATCGTTGAACTGTGCTATGACAATCTTTTTAGCGTTGCTTTCCTGCTTGAGAACGGCGACCAGCTCGCGGAAGAGCAGCTCGCGTGACGCCGTCGCCTCAGCCAAACGCACGGTTAATAACTGCGATACGACCGAATTCGTACGTCTAATGGCACTGGTTTTGTCACCGTTCACCGAACGCGAGACGAGATGTTTCATCTCGATACCCGCGTCGTCCAAGAGGGCAGTTGCACCGAGCTTTTTGAAAATATCCGCCGCCGTGGTCAGGTGTTTTTTGGCACGCGGGGCGTGGTCGGCGTCGAGATGCTGCCCTAAAAGCAGATGCATAAGGGCAGTGTAATAAATGTCTTCGGCGGCCTCAAATATCGTCAATCCGCGACTGAAATGATGCACGGCAAGTTCGTCATCGCCGCCGCTTTCGATCGCGGATAGGCCGCGAATACGCTGGATATTACCAAGCACAAAGAAATCAGATGACGGGTCGGTCTCTTCGATCACCTGCAGGGCTTCCGCGGCCTCGTCGGGTTTGTGCTGTCTGACGTAGCTTTCCGCGAGCACGAGCCCCGCCATATTGGCGTAATGTTTGTCGCCGATCTCGCCGGAAAAACGAATGGTTTCCTGCGCTTTATCAACCGCTTTGTCGAGGTGTCCCTGAGCAAGATAGCAACGGGCGAGGCTGCGCATCGACTGGACCGTGTACCACTGATGCTTTCGCCGTTGGGCAAAATCGACGGCCATGTCCAGGAATTTTTCGGCTTCGGCAAGATTGCCGCGCAGGATATATAGCTCGCCTAGGCTGTCATAGATCCCGGCGACGTGGACGTGATCTTCTTTAAGGCCGATGTCGAGAGCACGCTGTATCATTTCTTCGGCCTTAGCCCACTCGCCAACCTGCAGCAGGTGGATGCCAAGATTGTTATATGCAATGACAGAGTTAAGTGCATGCTCGGTCTGGTCAAAAAACTCGATCGATTTTTCGAGACAGGCGACGCCGTCCTGTGGGCGGCGAAGGAACCAGTACGCACCCGACATGTCTGTATAGAGTTTACCGAGCATGAACGGAGCCGAGTTGCTGCCGATGATCTTTATGCCGAGCTCAAAATTTTCGATCGATTTTTCGCTGTTACCCTCTTGGTGATAAGTGTTTGCGATCTCGCGATAGGCCTCGGCCATGCCGAGCCAATTAGCATTTTCGCGAAAATGATCGAGAGCTTTTAAGGCAAAATCACGGCTGATCGGGTATTCGCTCAGTTTGCGGTAAACGCGTGCGAGAGCGATGTCTATATTGCCGCTCAGATGCCGCAGATCATTTTCCTCGGCCTTTTTGAGCGTTTCTTTTAATAGCGTGACCGCCTTTGGCTGGTCGGTGAGATTGTTATACGCGATCGCAAGTTGGGTCGTGACGCGAACCTGCGTCTCGGTCGACAGCTTTGCCAGCTCTGCCTCGTCCTCAAACGGGCGGACGGCCTCCAGCGATTCTTTATAACGTCCGGTGGTCTCGAGAGTAAACGCGAGCAGCCGCTTGAGGTTGGCAAAATTGTCCGGCGTGTGGTCAAAACCCTCGATCGTATCCACAAGGATCTTTTCTGCCTCGGCTGAGTGGCCCTCGCGCAGTTTTTGCCCGACGCTTGCGAAAAGCGTGTCAAGACTGCTCGGATCTAGAGCTCGCATGGCCTTTGCCCCGCGAGCACTATTCGATCCTGACAACCGATCCGTTGTGGCTTTGTCCTTTTTCATTTTCCGGTTCCAAACAAAACGACCAATCGCTGCCGGATTTCAGATCACGGCGACGCAAAATTCGTTTGATTGCATACTAAGTAAACAG
>JBGTII010000220.1:0-10355 GCA_041745735.1 Pyrinomonadaceae bacterium
GGGGATCTTGCGTCCCAGGCGTTTCACAGCATCAAATGGAGGGCTGGCAATTCCGCGTGTGTCGTACTTGCGTCCCAGGATTATCCAGCAAAGCCAAAGACCGGCGATATGATCAGCGGCCTCGACCAAGCGGTGCGCGTCCCAGGAGTGGAGATTTTTCATGCCGGAACGTCAATGCTCACTCCCGGTGAGTTCTTCACATCAGGCGGCCGAGTGCTGGGTGTGACAGCAACCGGCAACGACCTTACCACCGCGCTCCGAACCGCATACGAAGCTGTTGGCAAAATATCGTTTGACGGTATGCAGTTTCGCCGCGATATCGGCAAATGATCGCGCGTCCCAGAGATCGCCCTTCAGATCTTATAGCCGCCGCCGCGTGAGTTTCCGCCTTTGTCACGCATAGCCACATAAGAACATCACGATCCCTTTTCGCGAACCTTGCGAAATCAAGTAAGGATCACCAGTTCTTACACGCATTCCGCCCAGCACACAAACAGCGTGGACATGCATTTCCCAATGTTTACAATTATCAAAGATCTAAAATTCTACAGCCAATTCATCTCCCTGATGAGCCGCCACTCGTTGCGAGATATAAATATCGTTGCATAGATAAAACAAAATGTCAAGTACTAAACTTTAATTTTCGTTTATAGATCTATTTATTTGCGACAGCGGCGGTTTTGCGGGTAAATTCGTCAGCCTCTTTATTTAATCCATTTTTGCGGCAGAATGCGGCGAGTTTTTCGTAACGCGCCCTTTGATCGGCGCCGGAGAGCCAGCAGATTTTGGCAGTGCATTCTGGGCAGGCGTCGATTGGTCGTGAATCCGTCTCGGCGAGGTGGTTGGTGCCGCTCATGAGGCATTCGTATTTGGTGCAATGCCGCATCGAGAACATATGCCCCGTCTCGTGCGCCGCGATCTTTAGCGTGCGGCGAAGAAAACCCATTTCATCCGTATTGTCATCGAGCCGCGACAGCGACCAGACGCCAACGCGGTTCTCAAGGCTTGCCTGCCCGAAGACGTAATTCATCGACTCGTCCGGATAAAGGTCGTCCGGAGTAAAAGCGATCAGGGCCGCCGCATCCTTTGGCAGCATCGGCGTGAGAATGTCGTTGAGAATGTACCCCGTTTTGATCTGCCGCGTGTGCGTGAACCGATTCTGCCTGATGTTTGGATAGACCGCGACAAGCGGACGCGGCGGCAACTGCTCGACGGGCAGGTCGTATAAGAGTTCGAGATAATCGGCGGTGACCTCGATCATCTTCTTCTGCTTTGCGTCAAACGTCCCGAGCGGGAGCACGTAGATCTTTTGCCGATCCTTGGTCGGCTTGGTCGGGTCGGCGTCGAGATACTCTTCGAAAGTCTGCCCCGGCTCGTTATGCGAACCAAGCCAATCCGAATTCCCGGGCTTGCCCATCACCTTAAAGAAAGGCTCGATCTTCGGGATATTATCGCGAAGCTCCTTGATCGCCTTCTTCCCCTCACGGGCGGCGGTCATGTTGGACGCGGGCTTTTCATCCGGCCTCGAACACCCGATAAGAAACAAAATAATGAAAAGTACCGAAACGCGATGCTTCACTTTTTTTGCTTCCTCGGCTTTCGGTAGGTCGCTTTTTCCGGGTAGTAGGCAGGGTCTGGCCCACAGCATGAGTGGCACAAGTATTTATTCCTTCGCATAAATAGAACCTGAGCGAGTTGTCCGTCGAGATAGAACTCATAACGTCCCAGTCCAATAACTTTTTGGCCTGCTGCGACGATGAAATTATTAGCTGCTAACATACCGCGACCGGTCAGAAAAAACTGCTCGATATTAAATATCCGACGGCGTGAAAGCTCCGCAGAAATCTCTCCAGTTCCCGGTCGCACGATCACAATCAGTACTTTCTTTTTTTCAGGGCTTTTGCGAGCCTCCATGGCGATCAACTCTTGTGAAAGAAGGCTCATCTCGCAATTTTCGACCCCGGTATTCAAATTCCACGGGAAATCCCTTTCCAAGTCTTGTCCATCCACAGTGCATGTGGCGACAAAAAACAGACACAACAACCATGCGGATAAAAGAACTGAGTAGAATTGATATCTCATATTTACTTAACATTCATGAGCCTAATAATTTGCAATACTCTGCGAGTATCCATCAAAATTCCGTCTCATCTCATCCATCGAATCGCCGCCAAATTTCTCACGCATTGAGTTGGCGAGGACGATCGCGAGCATGGCTTCGCCGATGACCCCGGCGGCGGGGACGGCGGTGATGTCTGAGCGTTCGAAGGCTGCGTCCGAAGCCTCTTTTGTATCGATATCAACCGAATGCAGAGGTTTGCGAAGCGTTGAGATAGGTTTCATATAGCCGCGAACGCGAAGCTCTTCGCCGTTCGTTATCCCGCCTTCGAGCCCGCCAGCACGGTTTGTCGGGCGGACGAATCCGAGGGATGAAGTATGAGGGATGAGGGATGAGTCGGAAGTTTCCGTTTCATCTTTCATCCCTCCGCCCTCATCCCTCCAAAATATCTCGTCGTGTACATCCGAACCCCGTCGTCCGGCGTTGGCGACGCCTTCGCCGATCTCGACGGCTTTGATGGCGTGGATGGACATCACGGCCCGGGCTATCCGGCCATCTAATTTTTCTTCCCAAGACATATGCGAGCCGAGGCCGACGGGCAACCCCTTCGCGACAATCTCAAAGATGCCGCCGAGCGTGTCGCCTGCGGTCTTTGTCTCGTCGATCAGCTTGATCATCTCGCGTTCGGCGGTATCGTCGGCACAGTTTAGCGGTGAATCGCGTGGGATAGCGATAATCTCTTCCCAAGGCCGCCACAGTGGCACGGCCTGAACATGTCCGAGCTTGATGACGTGGCTTCTTACTTCAATATTGAAGGCCGCGAGAAGCTGTTTTCCTATCGCACCGCACGCAACACGAGCGGCAGTCTCTCTTGCCGATGCACGTTCTAAAATGTCGCGGAGATCGCGGGTCTGGTATTTCTGCCCGCCGGCAAGATCTGCGTGGCCGGGACGCGGGCGTGTCACCAAGCGCGGATTTTTTGGCTGCTCGTCTAACTCCTCCGCCGACATCACATCCTGCCAGTGAACAAAATCTTTGTTTTCTATGGTTAGAGCAATCGGTGATCCGAGGGATTTGCCGTGACGAACGCCCGACAGTATCTCGACCGTGTCGGTTTCGATCTTCATACGCCCGCCGCGGCCATAGCCCTGCTGCCGCCGCCATAGTTCGTGGTTGATGGCGGCAATATCGATAGGCAGTCCCGCAGGGACGCCCTCGATGATGGTCACAAGAGCCTTGCCGTGCGATTCGCCTGCGGTTGTGAATTTAAAAAACATAAGAAATTTAACCACAGATGGACACAGATAAACACAGATTATTTCTATTTCTTATCCATGTTGATCTGTGTTCATCTGTGGTGGCAATCGTCTTTTCCTAAACACGATAAGCCCAATGCTCCCGATGATAAGTAGACCGCCTAAGCCGGTTTGTGGTGGCAGGGTTTCGCCCAGAACGGCCCATCCGATTATTACAGCTATCAGCGGCGTTACGAGTGAGATCATCATTGCCTTGGTCGACTCGATCTTCTCTAACAGCCAATAATACAGCCAAAAGGCCGCGATCGTCCCGGCTATCGTTAAGTACAGCACGCATCCTATCACCCGCCATGTCCAATTAAAATTACGCGGATCACCCTCGGCAATGAGACTGTAGATCAATATTAACGGTAGGCCGCACACCATCTGTCCAAACACGAGAGCAGCGGGATGGATCGCACCGCCCTTTGCCTTAACAAGTATTGACGCTTGGGCTGCCGCGTACGCACCGATGACGATCGCCACGCTGCCCAGAAACGCCATCAGGCTTTGCAGTTTTAGCTGATCGTAAAAAATAACGGTAACCCCGACGATGCCAATAGCGACCGCAATTATCTTTAACTTGGTTATCCGCTCATTAGGCAGGAAAAACCACGCGAGGATAAGTCCGAAAACTGTGATCGTTGCCTGCAGGACAGCGGCAAGCCCGGACGTAATATGCTGTTCGCTCCAAAAGACCAAGCTGTAGTTGATCGAAAACTGAAGCACGCCGGTGAGTGCGATCAGCCGCCACTCTTTTGCGGTCTTGGGCAGGGGTATGTTTTGAATTCGGATAACAACATAGAGGATCGCGACCGCCAGCAGAAAACGGGCAGCCGCAAACGTTATCGGCGGCAGGTCATCGAGGCCGATCTTGATAAAGATCCACGTCGTGCCCCAAATTAGGCAAAGCAAGAGCCAGATGAGTACTGTTTTCATCAATCGCGCTCGTAAAAGCTGAGGCTTGTCTCGCCCTGTTTGAGGATCCGCCAGCGGCGAAGTGCTCCAACTTCGTCAGGGATATGTTTTTTAGAATGATGCTCGACGACCAGCAATCCGCCCTCGTTGAGCAGCTTAAGGCTGTACCCAAATTCGTGCAACACAATTGAGTAATCAGCCTCATAGGGCGGATCGTAGAAAGCAATGTCCCAACCCGTCGGGTGTTCGCGTCCGGTGAAGTTGTCGGCATCGAGACCGAGAATCTCAGTTGTGTTTTCCGGCACATCGAGTTTGTCAAGATTTTCCTCGATCAGGGCACAGGATTTCTTCGACCTATCGACAAACGTTACAAACGCCGCTCCGCGTGAGAGTGCTTCGATGCCTATCGCCCCGGTTCCGGCGCAGAGATCGAGAAACCGCGTATCTTCGTCGATCCGCGGGGTGAGCACGCTGAATAGAGTCTCGCGCAGACGGTCAGAGGTCGGCCGCGTTTTGTTGTCGGGCGGGCTTTTGAGCACGCGGCCGCGATAGATACCGGCGATGACACGCATAGTTTGGAGTGCAAGCTTTAGCTTGTATTAGCTAAATCATACAGGACACGAGCTAAAGCTCGCACTCTGAACACTAGCCGATGCTGCCGAGTCTTACATTTTTGTCGGAGCGGGCGATCTTAACGAGGGCGGATGTTTCCGGCGAAAGACGACGATCAGTTAGATATAATTCGGCTTCTCTGCGGGCGGTGATTAGTATATCGAGATCACGGACGATATTCCCTAGGCGAAAATTTTGAATGCCCGATTGCCGCGTGCCGAGGATCTCGCCCTGACCGCGTATTTCGAGGTCCTTTTCCGCGATCTTAAATCCATCGGATGTCTTTTCCATTATCCCGAGACGTTCTTTTGCAACGGCCGTCCGCTTAAATCCGGCGAGCAGAACGCAGTAGCTTTGTTCGGCTCCGCGTCCGACCCGTCCGCGAAGTTGATGGAGCTGTGACAGCCCAAACCGCTCTGCGTGCTCAATGACCATTAGCGAGGCATTTGGCACATCGACGCCGACCTCGATGACCGTCGTTGAGACGAGGATATCGAGATTGCCCGCGACAAACTCTTTCATGATCTCTTCTTTTTCGGCGGCCTTCATTTTGCCGTGGAGCAGGCCGACCGTGTATTGCGGGAAAATGTTGGTGCGGATGTCCTCGTACATCAGCGTCGCCGCCTTGAGGTCTAGCTTTTCCGATTCTTCGATCAGCGGATATACGATATAGATCTGACGACCGAGTTTTACCTCGCGTTCGATGCCTCGATAAACGCCGTGCCGTTGGTCTTCGCCGAGTACGACCGTTTTGATCGGTGTCCGGCCGGGTGGCATCTCGTCGATCACGGAAACGTCGAGGTCGCCATACACCGTCATCGCCAGAGAGCGGGGAATTGGAGTCGCCGTCATCACCAGCACGTCAGGATTAAAACCCAATGCCATCAACTGGGCCCGCTGGAGCACGCCAAAGCGATGCTGCTCGTCAATGACGGCAAGGGCCAGCTTTGAAAATCTGACGGCGTCCTGGATGATCGCATGCGTCCCGATGATGAGATCGATCTCACCGGCGGCAAGAGACTCTTGTATCTTTCGTTTCGGGGCGGCCTTAGTACTACCGATCAATACCTCTACGCGGTAACCGCTATCGGCAAAGATCTTTTGGGCATTGCGAAAATGCTGCTCGGCGAGGATTTCCGTCGGTGCCATCAGGGCTGCTTGATAGCCGTTCTCCATAGCCGCGAAGATCGCGAGAAACGCAACGATCGTCTTGCCGCTGCCGACATCGCCTTGTATCAGGCGGTTCATCGGGGCATCGGATTTGAGATCATCAAATATCTCGCCGATCACTTTTTTCTGAGCGCCCGTCAGCGTAAATGGCAAAATGCTTTTTAGCTGCTCTTTAGTCGAGTCGGTGATCTCGATGACCGTGCCCTTGGGTTCTTTTTGCCGCTCGCCGCGCAGCAGCTGCATCGAGAACGAAAGCCAGAAAAACTCGTCAAATATCAGTCGCTTGTGTGCTAGGCTGCGAAACATTTCGTATTCCGCTATCGACGAATCTTCGGGCGGAAAATGTATCTCTGCCAGAGCCTGTGCCCGCGTTGCGAGGTTTTGCCGCTCAAGCAGATCGGATGGAAGGTCGTCGATAACAGATTTAAAATCCAGCTTTTGCAGTACGTCATACACGATCTCACGCAGCCGTTTTGTCCGGAGATCGCCTAGCTTTCGATAGACCGGGACGCGGCGGGCGGTATGGACGGGAGCGAATTCAGGATTGCCGAGATCTTCGAGTAAGGCGTCAGCGTCTGAACCGCCAGCCGTTGCGGCGGGCTCGGACGCGGACGGCAAAATCTCGATCTCGTCCGGTTTGTTGACCATCAGGGCGTAGGTGTTGCGTTTGTCGTCCCATTCCCATTTGCCATAGGCGACGAACCGCGTACCTTGGCGGAAACGGTCGGTGTACCAATTGACGATATCAGCAGCGTTTCGCCCGGAGACGAACCATTTGACGACGACCGGTTTCTGCTGCCGAGCCGCGTCCGCCCCGCTGATCTCAAACAAGAATAGTGGCGGTTGTTTGGGATGCCGGTTCTTTCCTACGCGAAATCCGCCCGAAACCTTTACATACAGTTCAATTGCAGCCTCCATGTCGGGTTCGAGGTTTTCCAGCGAGAGAAAATTTGAGCGGTCTTCGTATCTGGTAGGGAGATAGTTGAGCAGGTCTTCGACCGTTACGGCCTCGGGCGAAGTCTTGTTTGCAAAACCCGCGAGAGCGACGGCGAGCTTTCGGGACAAAGCGGTCGTCAGTTTCGCGATCTCGTGATGCGGTAATTCGAGTATCGGCGTTGTGAGTGTTAATTTCATTGGCCGCAAATCAAACTAAGTCTTTAGAGTGAATGGATTAAAGTCAGTCTCGCGGTCGTAAAAATCCTCGTGTTCGGCACGTTTTAGGAAAGCGACGATCTTGTATGTGACCGGCGTTGCGACGACTTCCCATAAAACTTTTATGAAATAGTTGCCGATCATCACGCTTATTACCTGTTCGTTTGACCACGTGCCGAGAAAAGCTATCGGGTAAAAGATCAGGCTATCGACAGCCTCCCCAGCGAATGTCGAACCGATGGTCCGCATCCATAAATATTTGCCGTTTGTGAGGAGCTTCATTTTGGCAAGGACAAACGAATTTACAAATTCGCCAAGCCAAAACGCCGTTAGCGAAGCGATCACGATCCGCCAAGTCTGTCCAAAAATAAGATTGACCGCCGCTTGTTGCTCAGCCGACATTGTCTGAGCGGCAGGCAGGCTCGTGACGATATATGCCATCAGCGAAGCAAATATCAGGGCGCCAAATCCTGCCCAGATCACCTTACGCGAACGGGCGTAGCCATAGACCTCGGTCAAAATGTCGCCGAAAAGATAGCTTAAGGGGAAAAATAAAACGCCGGTGCCGAATATGTATTCGCCGTAAAGCGGCAGGTTGACGGATGAGACCTTATGAACGCCGATCAGGTTCGAGCACAAGAGAACGGTGACGAACGCCGCCATTATCAGGTCAAAATATTTGAATTTTCTCTGCTCCGCCATTTAGCGAAAGATTTTAACAAAAAAAAGCGGACCGTGATATACGGCCCGCCTATTGTATTAAAGCGATCGATTGCGAGGTTAGAAACTATGCGAGATCATTTACGTGTTTGGTGAGGCGCGATTTATATCTCGCGGCTGTATTTTTATGAATGATGCCTTTATTGACCGCTTTATCGATCAATGAGACGGTTGGAGTGAGTAGCTCAACGCTACCTGTTTTGTCGCTGCCGGCGACTGCGGTGCGAAGCTTCTTAATTGAAGTGCGCAATTTGGAACGGTTGCTGCGGTTGATCTCTTTGCGCTTGGCATTTTGCCTTACGCGTTTCTCTGCTGATTTATGATTAGCCATTTATAATTTCCTCTGAATCGATACAATAAAAACAAACTTTAGAGTATATGTACCGATGTCTGCTCTGTCAAGGCGGGAGCCTAACGGTCGAACCGCGACGCCAGCGTGTGCATCAGATCGACGAATAATGTGACTATCGGCGGGTAAAATATGAATTCGGGCCGAAGGGTGTCGGCAAACATGTTGGGCATCAACTCCGCAGGAAAATGTATCTGCCAGCCCATCAGCATGCCCAGCCCGAGACACAACATGAATCCGCCGCCAAGAGCGAACGCGGCAACCAATCGCGAGTACGGCTTTTGCTTTCGTTCGCTTTCATCGAGTATCGAATCGTGAATGTTATCGTCCGTCTCGGTGTACCGTTCAAATCCATCGCGGATGCGGCGGATCAGATTTATCATGCCAATAATGAACAAAGTCACGATCACTAGCCTGCCGATAACGCTTGACTCGGCAAATATTTTCGGGTGAAACGCAGTTACCAGAACCGCCGAAACAAACAGTGCTACGAGCGGATAGATCACCTTTTGAAAGGCTTCGGCTTCGCGGCGTTCTTCGGCCATCATACGGTCGATGATGTCGTTGTAACGCTTTTCGTAGACCATCTGCCGCCAGCGTTGGGCGTGCCTGTTCGTCGAACCCAAAACCGAATCGCTGCCGTTCATGCTCGCCGTCACCTCAAGCATGCGCTTGTCGTAACGGGAACGTTCACGGTTGTTGCCGAGCACCTCATACGCCTCGGCGATGGCCGCAAATTTTAGAGCCGTTTCTTCCGACCCTTGATGCGAATCAGGATGCAGCTTTCGCGCCAGACGACGATACGCCGATTTTATCTCGGCATGAGTGGCCTCTGGTGACACTTTGAGGATGTCGTAGTAATTCACCATCGAAAGGAAAATATTGATGATTGAAGCGAACGTCCGGAGCCCAAAGACTGATGTCTTCTGACTCCGGCAGTATAACACACGCGATGTTTATCGGATAAATCGGGATCTAATCCAATCCGTCGATTTGTAGGCTGATGGGATATGCTCCCGCGAGTTTGGCCGCGTCCACAACGCGGGCGACGTTGCCGTAGCTGATCGTTTTCGGAGCCTTGATAAAAACGGTGCGTTCGGTGCGGTCGGAAGTCGGGCGGTTGGGGTCGTTGCCAAAAGACTCAGAGACATTTCCGTTGGCAATGCGGGCGGCGAATGTATCTTTTAGCAGAGTAACCAGGGCAGCGGACTCGTTCGTGGTTCCGGCCGCCCGCTGATTAAGATTGAGGGTAGAGTCGGAGTTAACGGTCACGATCAAGGTGTCGGGGTGGTCGAGTCCACCCGTAATTTTTGTCGGCTCGCTAGGAACTTTGGTTTTGAATGAGCTAGGTTTTAGCGGTGAAACGACCATAAAAATGATCAGCAGAACGAGCAGTACATCGATGAGCGGCGTGACGTTGATACTGGGTTTGTTCATCTAAATTCTCCTTTAGGCTGGATTGAGGTCTGGAGGTTTAGACACCGTTCGCGAGAGATTTGTTCCAATACGGTCAGGAAAGTTTGCCGCCGATTGCCGCGAGTAGGGCTTTGGCTTTGGTGAGCGTTTCGTCGTATTCACTTTCCGGATCACTGTCGATCACAATGCCCCCGCCTACGTTAAACGTCGCGATCTGGTCACGGATGACCGCCGTTCGTATCGCAACGCTAAGATCGATACAATTTGGAATTTCAAATCTCGGATTTTGAACTGAATATCCGATCGCCCCCATTGAGAGGCCCCTCGGAGCAGTCTCGATCTCGTCGATGACCCGCATCGTACTGATCTTTGGCGCCCCGGTGATCGAACCGCAGGGGAAAACGGCGTGGAGTATCTCCGACAGTTTTATTCCATCTCGTAGCTTGCCGTTTATGGTCGAAACGAGGTGGAAAAAGGTCGGATGTTCTTCTAAATCGCAAAGCTTCTCGACCTCGACGCTGCCATATTCGCAAACGCGTCCAAGGTCGTTGCGAAGCAGGTCAACGATCATCGTGTTTTCGGCAAGATCTTTTTTGCTTGTCAGCAATTGTTGACGAAGTGCTTTGTCTTCATCTTCGGTCGCACCACGATGCCGTGTGCCTTT
>JBGTII010000221.1:0-23488 GCA_041745735.1 Pyrinomonadaceae bacterium
TAAGAAATCCGTGCTGAATAGCAACCGCAGCGTATCCTCTTAGTCCCACCGGTATTGAAGCTACGTCAGTTACTCCTGTGGGTAACGATGCTGTCGAAACAGAGCTTTCGAGGCCTGCGGCTCGCACCAAGGCCACGGCCGCCACCATTCGATTGACCGGACTATTCGGCAAAAATGAACCGCTGGTTCCCACGTCATAGAACAGTGGTCCGTCGGGGTTGGTCTGCGAACTTTCGATCGCGTTGCGCATTTGGGGATCACGCACATCCGGAAACATTGGATCAGCAGCCATGTACTGGGGCATTCGTCCCGCCCTAAGCAGCGAATCCGCGAGATCAAAACGGGAGGCGGCAGAATTAGGCCGAAACCTGTTACCCTCGGCATACATAAGGTTTAAGAGTAAACTCAGCTTTACCGAAGCAAGGTCGGGCTCAGTTACCCGCCGAAAATCAGTGATCGTCGGATATTGCACAATTGTTTGTTCGACGGTGCCGTAAACATTTTGTGTCGCACCAACCGCAGCAGTGTGCTGTATATCCGCTCTAAATGCTTGAGGTTGTGGTGAATTTAACACTACCTTTTCACGAAGGCCTGTCAGGCCCGGCAGATTCAAGAAGTTTGATTCCCCAGCAAGGTTGTTCGTCGAGTCAAACATTTTAAGACCAAAATCATTGCCGCTCAGGCTCCACGAGATCTCAACCGACTGCTGAATAGTGTTGCTCACAACAGGTATATGCACTGACGAAATACCACCCGGAGCAACCTGTGTAGAAAATGGCTGTACCGGTAACGTGTTGAAACGGACTTGATTTTGCGAGACCGTCGAACGAAATGTGCCCATTTTTCTCGCCGGAAACGCGGCTTCTAAAACAGCGGCGTACGTATTTAACATTCCGGCTCCCGCTTCATGGTAGAAATTCTGCGGCATCGGAGTCGCGGTTCGCGTAAGGATATCTTTTACTTGAGCAGGGCTTAATGAATCATTGGCTTCGAGCATTAAAGCGATTGCCGCAGCCGCTTGCGGTGCAGAAAATGACGTTCCGCTGGCGGTTGTATAATTAAGTGTTTCGCTGGGAGTAAGGCGTTGGGCGTCCGCCGCTCCGACCCCGGTGATTCCCGCAACACCACTCGGGTTCCGTACACTCACGATATTTACTCCCGGAGCCACGAGAGTCGGATTTTCTAGGCTATTGCCGAAATTTCCCCTCGATGAAAAAGGTGCGAGGCTCCCCGTTTGATCCGTCGCACCTACGCTAATTACCCAGGGAGCTGCAGCATAAGGATTGAGGCTACCGTTTCCGGGGCCTGAATTACCGGCCGAGAACACTACATTAACGCCGGCGTCAGTTAACATTTTCGTCGCGATGTTTACCGGATCGTTATAGTCAAAAACGGTGTTGGCTGAGAAACTGCAATTGACGACGCGAACACCATAAAGTGCCGCTTTTTCTAGTAAATAATCATAGCCGGAGAGAACATTTGTAAGCGTGGCATCTCCGGCACTGAGGCCGAGGAGGTTCGCCCCCGAAGCAACGCCATTAAATTTACCCGCCGAACGTATCCCACGGCCTGCGACAATGCCGGATACAAATGTTCCGTGGCCCGCAACAGGGTCAGAATTCGTCACATTTTCGATCGGCGCAGGATAGGCAAATATTCCCGGCAAACTTTGTGTATCAAGGAGCCGTACATTTTGTACAACGTGACCGGTAAGATCCGGATGCTGTGAATTGATGCCTGTATCTAAAACCGCCACCGTTACATTACGGCCCGTCACGGGGATACCATTATTGTCCGCAACCAGATCCGGATCCCCTGCTACACGCTGGTGTCTGGTCAAATTAAAGTATGGATCAGCGGTGAAATTGAGCGTTCGATTTCCATATATCGAGCGAACCCCTGATAAATGCGACAAGGAAACCAGCTGCTGTCGAGTAGCGGAAACATAGACCATCGGCAAACGGCGAAATCGGGTGCCGCCGGTTATCCCGAGAGCCTGCAGCTGGGACAGATCAGCGTTGGTAACCGCGGCGTGATAGATAACAACCGCATTAAAACTGCTATCGTCAGTGGCATTATTAAGAGCGATCGCAAGCTCCGGATCAAGGCTTTGAAGCCCGGTTGGGGGCAACTCGCCTGGGAAAACAAGATCGTCAAAACCAACAAGCCTGACACCGTCAGCCCCCGTCAAAGTTATCCCCTGAACCAGTGTTGCAGCTATCCCATCTGCTCCGGTAAGGGTGATACCAGTTGGATCTTGAAGGTCAAAGAGCACACCTGACGGGCCGAAACCGACTATCCCGTCAGCTCCCGTGAGTGTTATCCCATCGACATCGATCGTGGTTATCCCGTCCGCACCGGTAAGTGTGATGCCATCCGCTCCCGTTAATGTGATCCCATCAAACGCCGTTCGAACCACACCATCTGCTCCGGTAAGAGTAATTCCATCAGCACCGGTCAGCGTGATCCCATCCGCACCTGTTAAGGTAATTCCCGACGGATTACGGATCACTATTGAATCGGCGTGATACTGAGTTCCGTCGGCCCCAGTCAGAGTAATACCGTCGGCCCCTGTTAAGGTTATTCCGTCGGCATCGGTGAGCGTAATACCGTCGGCCCCAGTCAAGGTGATTCCGTTAGGGCCAGTGTAGGTCACACCGCTCGGCCCGATCGTTCGGACCCCATTGCTGTCGAAAGGCGTTATCCCGTCAGCTCCTGTGAGAGTAATGCCGTTGGTATTCTGCGTAAGAATTCCGTCGGCGCCAGTAAGCGTGATCCCATTTACGCCGACGTATTTAATTCCGTCCGCCCCGGTGAGCGTTATACCGTTTGAACGGACGATATCCAGCCCGGCAAAGACCGAACTAGAAAATAAACTGAAGAGAATTAAGAAGCAGACGATTTTTTTCATTACACTCGAATACGCACTCGACGAACGAATCAGGTTACGTGGTGACGGTGTTTCAAAATCTTTCTCGTGCCTACATGAACGAGAAGTTTCTAACACCGCCACCCCATTTATAAAGGGGGGCGTGTCCCGATTTTATACCACGCGCCCCTTGGTCGGCAACTATTTATTATTGATCAGGGGTCGAATTATTAAGCTGTAGCTGAAAATTCGTGCCCTTATCCAATCTAATGTTCTTACCCGCTGCCGAAAGTATCGTGCCCGCCTGTACAGAACCACCGACAGAATTCGATATCTGGATACCGTTAACCGTCCGAAAAACCGAGCCGGTCGTATTTCCCAACGTCTGGCCGGCAGTATTTGTAACGCTTCCCACTGTCTGAGTAGTCGTGTTTAATAGACCACCAGCGGTGTTTGTCAGGCCGCCGGTCGTACTGCCGACCGTGCTTGACACACCGCCCAGTAGACCGCCACCGCCTGAGCTGTTGCGTGCAGCACTAGCCGAGGTACTCGACGACCCAAAAAGGTCGGCTCCGCCCGTATCACCACCGTTGCTGTTGGCTGCAAGATTGATAATCGACGTGATCGACGCATTTATTGGAGCGGATAAGTGTTTACCTTCGATCCGGTCAAATACCATCCCGAGACGCGATCCGCCGTTTGACTTGGTCTTTTGAGCTACTTCAGTCACCCGGCCTAGCAGCTGTGTTCCCTTTGGAACAACGGTCTGACCATTGTGTTTGATAGCTTTTGTGGTTTTGAGTATGACCGGGTCACCAACCCTGGCCTTTTTCACGTCCAGCGTGTTCTGCAGTTCGCCGTTTATCGCGGTACCAGAACCAAGCATGACCCCCTTGTCTGACGCAACACTGTTTTTGCTCGAAGCGCTGCCGGAACCTGACGTTGAGACCTGTTTCTGCTTTTGGCCAAAGCCAACCGCCCCTGTTATCAATATTAAGACCGTCGTGAATATTAGATTTTTCATTTCTTTACTCCTTATCCCTATGATGATCTCCGGATCTCAAAAAGATCCGGACCGCAGACCAAACAAGTTTCGATCTACGAACGATCTTATATAAGGAGGGTTGAGAAAAACTTGAGAAGTTGATCGCCTTTCGACAAAAAACGGTGCTGACCCACTACTTTTCAAGTTTTTCTCAAGTCTCAGCATGTAGATTATGAATTGTTATGACGATGAACTTTTCCCAACACGACAGCATAGCCCCAGACGGAGCCTTTGACCGGAGCGGTCTTGATTCGTATAGCCAAGAAGTTGCGGCAAAGACGACTGCCGAAAGGTTTTATCTGTTTCGCGAAAAATTAGAGACGCCCCACTTAGGTAATATTCTCGAACGTCCGCGAATAGACGATATCCTTCAACGCTCGGCAGGCCAGTTTCCGGCTACATTGGTCTCAGGAAGGGCGGGTACGGGTAAAACTGCGCTAGCGGTGGCTTTCGCCAGCGAGTTCGAGCATGTTTCTTGGTATTCGGTCGAATCAACAGACATTGAATGGAATGTATTTTCGCAATACTTTTCGGCGGGCCTTAACGAAGCCATTTACGGCCCCCCCTGCCAGGCCACTGAAACGGATTCAACGCAACCGGACATCGCAAGGTTTTTGATAAATCGTTTTGCCCACGCATACGCTGGTCCAAAGATAAGATCGTCTCTGATCGTGATCGACGATATTCATCATATTTTCGACACCGATTGGTTCGAAGGTTTTTTTAACCTATTACTTTATTCGCTGCCGCCGGACTCACATTTGCTGCTCCTATGCCGAAGTAAGCCGCCGGGGCCGATATGGCGGCTGAGGTCGAAACAGATGTTGAATGTCCTCGACGAAAAGGTGATAGCGTTTACCGCTGACGAGACCGAAGCTCTTTTTGAAAAGCTCGGATTGTCTACCTCCAACGCCAAAGAAGTGCACCAACTGAGTTTTGGCTGCATCGCTAAGGTCTTACAGTTCGCAAAAGAACGATCTACAATACTCCCACCCGCACTTTCCTAACTTACGGGCGGCAACGGTGGTGTGCTCGTCTAACTGAAAGAGATATGACATAATAATGCCCGCTCAGGGCCTCTTTTATTGTTATTAGATGCAACCATCAAATTTCTTTCTGCGGACAAAATTACTCCCGCCAAGGGCAGTTTCTGACCTTCTTAAGCGGCCGCGCCTTACTGAAAAATTGCGTGCCAATAGGAACTCTTCCGTAACGCTCGTTGCGGCTGATGCAGGGTGTGGCAAGACCACTCTTATCGCGGATTTTCTCCGTGATCAATCGCGTCCCTCGGTGTGGTATCAGCTTGACCACACTGACGCGGATCCGATCGTCTTTCTCAATTACGTAGCACAGGGCATAAAGAACGTCGCTCCTGATTTCGGGGAGGCACTGTTCACATATCTCGCCGAGGCTAACGAGGACCTGCTCCGTAACCCAGAACGTGCCGCGGATCTGCTTATCAATGAGATACTTCGCTCGGTCGAACAGCCATTTATACTCGTTCTCGATGATTATCACCATATAGGCGGGGATACTATCGTCCATAAGATCGTCGATCGAATATTACAGTATTCGTCGGAGTTGCTGCATGTTGTCATCACTACCCGCGATCTACCGCCGCTGGCGATAATGCGCCGCAGGACGCAAGATGCCGCGCTCGTCATTACCCGCGAGGATCTGCTTTTTACGGATGATGAAGTGAGGGACCTGTTTCGAACAACGCTCGGAATTGAATTAAATGATACCGAAGTGATCGAATATCGTGATCGCACTCACGGCTGGATCACCGCTTTGCAACTTGTGCGGCAGATCGCAGAAAAGGAAGCCGGAGGAGATGCCGCGGAGAAAATGGACCTGACGGATGTCCTGCAGCGTTCGGAAAAGGACATCTTTGACTATTTTGCTGAAGAGGTGTTTAGCCGTGAAAATGACGAGACGAGAGAACTGCTGCTGCACCTGTCGTTGCTCGAAACAATGTTATTGGCCGAATGTAGCCTTTTGTTTCCGGAAATGCGGTGCTCGGCGGTTCTGCCAGACCTCGCCCAAAAGAATATCTTTCTGACGGCGGCCGGTGACAGCGGTTCGGCCGAAGAATACCGCTTTCACCCTCTGTTTCGGGACTTTTTGCGGAGGCGGCTAAGGTCTGAGATCGGGCAGGCTAAGGTCTCGGACGAGCGAAACCGTATCGCGGAGATCTTTCTAAAGAACCGGCAATGGAAACAAGCACTTCCCTTCTTACTCGAAGCTAATAATTTCGAACGTGCTGCCCAGATCATTGCCGAACAGGGCGATCAATGGATCGCCGCGGGTGCGATCGTGTCCTTGGGGATGTTTGCCGATAAGATCCCTGTCGAGTTTCTTGAGCGTTTTCCACGTTCACTGCTGCACAACGCAGAAATTGCCCGTTTACAGGGCGAGACGGACAAATCGTCGAATCTCCTAAACCGTGCGGTAAAGCTCTGTCACGATCAAAATGACGCAGCCGGCGAGGCCGAGGCGCTGCATTCGCTCGCCAGCCTCGCCCGGCGCAAGTCAAAGCCGCGTGAAGCACTTGATCTCTTGGAAAAAGCTGAAAAGCTTGTCGGCACGGACTCCGAAACCTATCTCAAGTGTGCCAACACTCGCGGTCTGTGCCTGATTTCCGAGGGTAACTGGACCGAGGCAGAGCAGCAATTTCGTGTCGCACTCGAGTTGGCCGAGGCTCTGTCAAACGAGCACTATATCCGCCTGATCACGCATAATCTGGCTCTCGCACCGGGATTTCGTGGCGATTTTGCCGAAGCGATCCGTTGGTTCAATCGCATTTTTCGCGAAGGCGAACCTGATAAACAACTGCCCCAGGAAGCTATTGGGCATCTAAATCTGGCGAGGCTCCATCTCTATCGCGGTGAGTTTGAAAAAACCGAAACGAATCTCGAACGCGCTCTCGAGATCTGTCAATTGTTCAACCTTCGGTCGTTGTTTCCAGAGATCCTCGAGACGTTTGCTAATTTTTACCGTGAAAAACAGGACGCGGCTCACGCATTGGAATATTATGAACGATCGATCGCGGCGTACGACGATGCGGGGGTAAATCTTGCGACGCGCGAGCTGAACGAAGAGCGGGCAAAATTTTATCTGCAGCAAGGCGATCTGGTCAAAGCAAGAGCTTTGCTTGATACTCAGATCGAATCGCGACTCAAGCTCAAGGACGATCTTGCGGTAAGCACGGCTCGCCTGACTCTGTGCCGCGTCGATCTAGTAGAGGGCAAGACCGAGGGATTGGCGGAACGCATCCGGGACCTGCTCGAACTGTTTCATCGCCAGAATAACTTTTATGACGAGGCTATTGCTTCGATGCTCCTGGCCGAGGCGTATCTTGCGGCGGGCAATAGTAAGGATATGATCGCTCCCGTACAGCGTACCCTCGATCTGTCGGCACGGTTCGATTATGACTATTGGCTGCGGCAGGAAATACGCCAGAATAAAGCGATCTTTGAATACGAAGACATTCTCGAAAAACTCCCGCCCGATCTGCGAGAAATAGTAGAGAGTCAAGAGTTAGGGGTGGAGAGCCGGAAAGCGCCGCAAACTCTCAATTCTCAACTCTCAACTCTCAACTCTCCTCTTACCGATCTGACGATCAAGGTTTTGGGCCATGCCGAGATATACCGCGACCCGTCAAACCCGTTTGCCGCCGATGCGTGGACGACGCGGCGGTCGCGGGACATCTTTTGCTATATCGCCACACGCAAGCATCGCCGCGTGGCAAAGGATATATTGATCGAGGCCTTTTGGGGTGACGAAGACCCCGAGACGATCGAGAAAAATTTTCACCCGACGATCTCGCATATTCGCAAGGCTCTAAACAGCCGCCAGTCGCTCAAGCAAAACTTCATCGTCTTTCGCGACGGTGCCTATCAGTTAAATCCTGAGTTTTCGTACTCGATCGACTCGGAAGATTTTGTAAATTTTATCGCCGCCGCCGAGACCGCCAAGCGTGACGACGACACGGCAATGCTCCGTCAAAACCTCGAATCGGCATATGGGCTGTATCGCGGCGAGTTTATGGACGGGTCGTACGACGACTGGGCCGAGGAGCAGCGGCATTTTTACAGCGAACAGTTTTCACGCGTATTGAACGGCCTGGCAAAACTGTCGGTCGCCGACAAACGCTGGGCCGACGCTCTCAAATACGCCAACGAGATACTCGCCATCGATCCGTACCGCGAAGACCTGCACCGGCTCGTGCTAAAGGTCCTCGCCGCCCAGAGCAAACCCGCCGCCGTCAAAAAGCATTACGAATCAATGCAGCAGCTCCTAAAAAACGAACTCGGCATCGAACCATCCGCTGAGACGCGGAAACTCTTTAAAGAACTCGTAAAATAGGAACGTCCGGCGTGACCGGAGGTGCGGAGATTTGCACTCTCAAGTTTGCCTCAAGTCTTTCGAAACGCTCTCAAGTATTTCTCAAACCTGACCGTTTATTCTCGCTACAGTTTTTGAAAATCAAATCTGAAGGAGAAAAACGGTGAACATCAAACATTTATTCAGCAGACTCATTTTTGCGCTGGTTATCGGTATTTTGGTTACGGCCGCTAACGCGGCGACTATCGGGCCAAAGCTTCAAACACAGATCGCGGCGCTCGGCGATAACGAGCCGGTCGGCATGGTGATAGTCGCTTTTAATACAACCGATGGAATACAAGAATCACATCTGAACGTGCTCCGCAGCGTCGGCGTAACGGGCGGGCTGACATACCCAACACTGGGCATGGTCGCCCAGCCGATGACAGCCGGACAGGTTCGCGCACTTTCAAATAGATCGGCGGTGCGCTCGATCTGGTCAAACGACCCTATCTATTTCACGATACACCAGAATCGCATACTCGGCGGCGTGCAAAAGGTCCAATCGACATCGGCCTTTAATGTGGCAAATGGCGGAATGCCGGTCAACGGCAATGGCGACTTCAGCGTCTTGATCATCGATTCGGGGATCGATGCCACGCATGGTGACCTGCCGCTCGGGACCAAGGTCGTCCAGAACGTACAGGCAGTAACACCGGCGGGCAACGGCAACGTGCTCCTCGCTCTTAACGGGTTCACGCCGCACCTTACGGTCGAAAATGTCCCGAACACCGATCAGTCCGTCGGACACGGCACGCACTGTGCGGGCATCCTCGGCGGCACGGGGCTCCGCTCGGGCGGCCTTTTTCAGGGCGTCGCCCCGGGAGCGAAGCTCATTGGAGCAGGCTTGGGTGCCGGTCTCTACATCATCAACGGGTTGGCCGCTTGGGAATGGGGATTGACTAATCAGTATCGTTACAACATCCGCGTAGTTTCAAATTCCTACAGTACTTCCGAACCGTCATTCAACCCGAATAATCCTCTTAACATATCGAGCCTAATGGCATACGAACGCAATATGACGGTGCTTTTTGCGGCCGGCAACGACGGGCTAAAGGACACATACAACCCGCTGGCTCAGGCTCCGTGGGTGATCGGCGTCGCGGCGAGCAACAAGGAAGGCGATCTGGCGGTCTTCTCATCCCGGGGAGTTCCGCGTGAGGAGCGGCTGACGAACGCCACAACACTTGACGATTTCAACGCTCCGACCCTTACCGCACCCGGTGATGGACGCGGTTTTGCGACTAATGCCAATAAGTTCTCATTCGACATGGTCGCGACCCGCTCGAGCTCAAATCTCGTGGCGAATGGCAGTGCTAACGACGCCGAACTGTCCCCGAACCACATACCTTTTTACACGCAGATCCACGGCACATCGATGGCTACTCCGTACGCAGCCGGAGTCGTGGCACTGATGCTCGATGCTAACATTAACCTTACCCCGGACGAGATAAAGGAAATTCTCAAATCAACTTCGAGCCGGATGGCCGGCCGTGCCGAATGGGAAGTTGGTTCCGGGCATATCAACGCTTTCGCGGCCGTGGACAAGGTATTTAACCCGTCGCGGAATTATGCTCACAGGCAGGATATAGTTTACAACGCCGCATTTGGCGAGGAACGCCCCGCCCAACAGGCCTTTCATATCGACTTTAACCCCGCCGTTTCCGGTGCGGGCTCGGCAAACTCGACCACCTTTACGGTTGAGCCAGGCATGAGTGTGCTGGATGTCTTCGCACGCGTCGATACGATCGCGGAAGAAGGAACAGGCAATTTCGTGGGTTTGAGGATGTGGAGCCCGAGCAATGTCAGCTATGGCGGCGGATCGATCCCAACACCGGTCATCGGTACTGACGCCCGGCAGATAATCGTGCAGAATCCGGAACCGGGAACCTGGCGGCTTGAGATTCGCGGTGCAAGCGGTCTTGCGGCTCAGCCAGGCGTTAGTTCCCCGACACAACTCGCCGCTCCCGGGCCCGTGGACGGTACCGTAACGCAGATCAAATATATTTTACCGGTCATTCCTGACCTTGCCGGTCATCCGCAGCAGGCATCGGTAGAAGCGGCATTGAAGAATCGCGTGATCGATACCTATCCGGACGGCACCTTCCGTCCCGACTCAATGGTGACGCGTGAGGATCTCGCCCGCTCACTTGTTCTCAACACCAGCTTACGTCAATCGGTCGGGGCAACACCTAAATTCGCAGACGTTTCGGGAGATCTGCTCGGCATCGCCGAGGCTGTGACCGCAAACGGCTCGACGCTACGTGACTGGAATTTCGTCCCGTCAGGAATGATGAGCTTTAGCGGCACTTCGTTCAACCCGGGAGGTACGGCAACCCGTCTAGACGTCGCAGTAGCTCTGATAAAGGCGATCGGCCGTGATGCCGAGGCGAAAGCCTTAGCAAACTCGACGGTAACCTCGGGCGGCACGGCCTTGTCTGACAACGCTCAGATACCCGGGGCTCTTCGCGGATATGTGCAGCTTGCCATCGATAAAGGCTTGTTTGAGGCATTTCCGGCGGAAATTCGGCAGATCGGTCCCGGTCAGTTTCAGGCGATGCCGGGCCCGCGATTCGAGCCGGCCACAGCTCTAAAAAGGGCTGACTTTGCCCGGAGGCTGAACACCTATCGCACGTTGCTGACCACCGGCAGCTAGTATTCGTTCCGGCGGGGGGCTGGAACGGAAAGCGGCGCGGAATTCGATAACTTAGGTTCGTCGGGTTCCGCGTTTGTTTCTCAAGTATTACTCAAGCTCCTCAATGCCCGGTCAAGTGTTTCTCAAGAAGGCGGACACATAATCATCACATAAGTTTTTAACCGATCTTGATCAAAATTTACGGAGGAAGTAATGAACAAACAGGCGATATCGCATCTTAATAGTCCGAGTCTCAGGCTAACGGCTGTCGGGCTGGTTTTTGTCATGGTAATATCGGCGATCTATTTTCCATTTGCGGCCACGGAAGCGGCATCAACGCCATCCGCGCAGAGTGGTATTAACCTTAACAAGCGAGCTGTTCCAAACGTTGATGTCAATCTGACAGCCGCGGTCACGCGGGCGCCGAGTGCTCTGCAGTTGAGTGCGTTCGAACAGTTCAAAGGAAACTTCGGCGACCAGGCAGTCGTTCGCTGGAATAGTTTCGCAGGTTCGCCGGACGTGGTGATGGGCTTTCATACCGCACCGTCGCCCGCCTCACCGGAAGACACCGCGCGAGCGTTTGTTCAATCAAATTCCGCCCTCCTAGGCATCGATGCCGCCACGCTCGTCCTTAGCGATCAGAAAGAGGGCATGGGCGGCTATATGCTCCGCTTTCAACAGAAAGTCGGCAACCTCGATGTTGCCGGTGGTGGGATCGGTATCATCATGAACCGCGACAAGCAGATTCGAATGGTAATGGGTTCACCATTTAGAGGCGTTACGGAACCCGGAGCTCCGGCTTTGACCGGCGCACTCGCCGCCGCTCGTGCCGAAGCCGGGATCGCCCAATACGCCGTTCAGGTTCCCAGCAGTGTGGCACACCTTATGACGCCGGCAATGGACGCCCTGGCCGCTGAGATCGCCCCAGTGCTTCGCGAGCCGCGGCTGAATGTTTTTCCGACCGCCGATGGCTATGAACTTTCATACGACGTTATCACCTTCTCGCGTAACCCGTTCGGACTGTTTACGTCGCAGATCGACGCATCGACCGGTGAGGTACTAAGCCGCGAGAACCTTGTCCGATTCCAGCAGCAGAATCCTTTCCCATACACGGCGGACATCTACCCTAGTATTCCGGGAATCGCGAACTATGACACCGGGGCCCTGCTTCTTCAAAACGGAATGCCGTCGGGTCTCGAACGTGTCAGTCTTCGCGGTGTCAATCCTGGTGCAAACGTTACCGGCGTAGATGGCTTGATAACGGGTAACCACGCTCTCGTGCGGAACGTTTTGGCCACCAAACAGCCTTTTGCCCAGGCAGCTCAGGGTACCTTCCATTTTCGGCAAAATAGTGCCCCTCTCGAGGGACAGCCCAACGAAAATGACGATTTGGCTGAACCCTCCGAGCATTTTGACACGTCGAACATGTATTTCTTTATCAACTATCTACTTGAATACATTGACGACATTCACAAACGCAGCGATTCGATTCACAACCGTATCGGGACGGGCGATTTTCCGGACACTTATCCGAACAGCGACCGCCCGCTCGTGGGTCTGATCCACATACCAAATCTTCCGGGCGTCATTGGCGGCCCGATCGACCAAACCAACCAGGATACGATCCTGCGTTCGGCTCTTGGACTTGACAATGCCTTTTCCGTACCCGCGACGCAGACGATCGACACTCCCGCCGGTCCTCAAAAGGTGGTGGTGAATCCAACCGCCTACGGGCACGGTTATTTGTTGAATGACCTTGCCAAAGACGGCCCTGTCGCATATCACGAGGGAATGCACTCGATCTCGACGCCGATCGCGGGCCTTGAGGGAAACCCCGAAGGCGGTGCCCTCAATGAAGCCCAAGCCGATCTATGGGCATACGCGATCACCGGCGACGACGCCATCGGTGTCCATAGCGTTAAAGGCGCCCGCATTCGTGCACGCGAGCGTAATGCCGGAAGAGATCCTGAGCGATTAGCATGGATCCGCTCGGCGCGATCATCGCTGAAATACTCGAAACTAGGTACGCTCGGCGCTGTGCCCGCGTTTGAAGAGCATTACGATGGCGAGATCTATGCTGCCACAATGTTCGACCTGCTCGAATTGATGAAGACAAGCGAGCCGCAAGCCGGCTTCAAACGTCCGGCGTTTGGTGACGGACAGCCCACGCGGCCGATTACGAGAGGACAAGAGACCTGGGAGCGAATTTTCCTCGGTTCACTATACCTGATAGGCACGACCGCTCCCGACACATTTGTCAAAACGCGTGACGCTACGATCATGGCAGACCGTATCCTGTATCCGACGGATCCCTCGGATCTCGACGCACCGGGACAGCACGAAGCTCTCATTTGGCAGGTCTTCGCCGCGCACGAACTTGGCGTGAATGCACAGGCACCGATCGGCGGAGCGGCTACTATTTCAACCGCGGTTCCCAGCATAGCCCTAGATCAAAATCGCACGGCAGCTCCGCAGGGCGTAAAACTTGAGCCGGCCTCATCCCAGTCAGTACGCGTCTCTTGGCAGCCGGTAAATGGTGCCTATGCGTATGAAGTATTTAAACGCAAGATCGGCACCGCGGGCAACCGTCAATATGCCGGCGTCCCCGGACGACAGTACTTTGACGGCGACCGAGCGACCACCGGTTGGTCCCACGTTGCCTACGCAATGGGCGGCAATACGTCGAATTTTGAGGATAAGGGAAACATCCAGGAGATTTTTGCGGCGGCGGGCATCAAGTCAACTGACGATGCAACCGGCTTCAACCAGATGTTCGACAGTGAGTACGCGGTTCGTGCGATCTCCCTTAATCCCAATCGCCAAAGCGGATTCTCAGATCTTAGCGGAAGCGCGTCATTCAGCTCGTCGACGCAGGACGTCTCGGGAGCGATCCAGAGTCAGCTATCCAATATTTCGTTCGCTGGCGGTATATTCGAGTTTGATCAGACGTTGAAGAACAATGGCGTTCAGTCTGCTGACACAACTGCTTACGGACCGGTTAATTTTAAGGTCGTCCGAATTTCTAACCCAACCGTGACGGTCGCAAATGCCGACAATGGCGGCAACGGTGCGAGCGTACCCGGAATATTCGGATACAACCAGTCGCTGCTCGCCGGACAGACATCTGCAGCCAAACGGTTGAAATTTAACGATCCGCAAGCTCAACTCTTCACCTTCGACGCCATGGTGACCGCCCGTGTTCGGGGAGCCAGCATTCCGGCAAACGGCAGCCAACCGGCTGACGGTGACGGCGGTGGTCGCTCTGACGTTACCCTGTCGAGTACGACGAACACGTACGACGGCATAATTGTACTGGGCTCGGCCGGTAACAATGTCGCGAACGGAGTGGACTACGTTGACGTTCCTTTCGTTGCCGGCCAGGGGTCGTTTGGTGTCTCGGGTAAACTGTCGGCGACGGTACCTTACGATCTGGACTTCGAGCTTCGAGACAGCAACGGCAATGTCCTCGCCACCTCAGGCAATCTCGGTGCTGATGAAGAGGTCAGCGGTTCAGTCACGCCCGGACAGACTTATATCTACCGCGTGATCGGGTTTGGCAATGGTCCCACGCCGTTCAGAATAGTCAGCGAGCAGTTCGTTCTGAGTGCGGGCGGCGGCGGCGGTTCGTCCTTTGGGCAACCTACAACCGGTATTGCTCCAATGAAACTCGTTCGCTTTACTGTCAATCCATTGACCAGAGGCGTTTCGTTACGGCTGTTATAAGTTGTCGCCCTCGGTAATCTCCGGAGGTGAAATTAGGTGAAGTCGTTCGCGGCTTCACCCTTTTTTGTTTTCTCAAGTTTTGCTCAAGTATTGAGCCTCCACCTCAATCTTTACTCAACCGGGCGTTGTTACCTTGAAACTGCGGCGAAACGGCTTTACCGAACTTACCCCCTATTTTGCAGTACCGACGTGGAAAGTTGAACCGGTAAAGCCTCCGTCAAAAAATAAAAACTGGAGAATAACGATGAACACATACTCAAACTCAGGTAAAAAGAACTTTTCGCGTCAGAGTTACGGAGGATCGATCCGTTTACTCGTCATCCCAAGCGCTTTAATAATGATCGTCGCGTTGCTGTTAACGCCTTTTACGGGCATTATCAGCAGCGTAGCGGCAGCCGGAATGACCGATTCGGTCATCATCGAGCTCAACGATGACGCGGCGGCTGTTTGGAAAGCAAAGCAGCAAAAAGCCGGCCAGAGTGTTTCGGCCGAACAGCTTGCGGCATATCGCGGCAGTCTGAAAACCAAGCAGGACCAGTTCCTGGCGGACCTGTCGGCACGCGGTATCGGCTATGAGGTCGCCGGTGTTAACGTCCCCAATTTTGACGGTACAAATGCCGGCCATGTTCCTTTTCGCTATAACCTCGTCCTGAATGGGATATCGTTAAAGATCCCGACCTCGGCACTTAGCACCATCCGGTCGATGCCGCAGGTAAAGAAAGTAGAACCGACACGCGTTATGAGTCTCGATCTCGAAAAGAGCGTCGATTACGTGCGTGCACCACAGGTTTACGGCCAATTCAAAGAACTGACCCCATTTGATAATTTCCGTGAGGGATTCGAAGGCCAGGGAATGAATGTCGCGGTTCTCGATACCGGTATCGATTGGTCGCACGCAATGTTTGGCGGCGATCCGACGCCCCCGCGCTTGGGCCTTTCGCCAAATGTTGCTGCTCTCACGACAAATCAGAAAGTAACTTATTACATGAGCTTTACCGGCGGCCTGCCTGACGGATACGGCCACGGGACGGCCGCGGCGTCAAATATCGGCGGTTATCTCGGCATTGCTCCGGGCCTCGACAAGATCCCCGGCACACTCGACGATATTCGCCTGCACGGTGTTGCTCCGCAAGCAAAGTTGATGGCATACAAAGTCTGCGTTGATGTCGGCAGATGTTTAAGCAATTCGACGATCATGGCGATCGAAGATGCTGTTTCGCCCACGACTCTCGACCTGCAGCCAAAACCAGTCGCACACGTGATCAATATGAGTCTTGGCGGGGCCGGAACCCCGGACGACCTAACGGCGGTCGCAAGTGACAACGCTTCATTGCTTGGCACAATCGTTGTCGCGTCAGCCGGTAACGAAGGCCCCGGCCTTTCAACAGTCGGTTCGCCCGCAGCCGGACGTCATGTGATCGCAGTCGGTGCAAACACCGACCCCGCCGGCGGCTCGAATACGATCGACGTTGTTGCGGGCGATCGCAGCGGAATTATCGCCAACGTTCTTGACGGTTCAGCGGCGATCACCTCCGATCTAGTCGGCAACTATGTTTTCTGCGGCCTGGCCGAAACTCCGGCCGATGTGCCCGACAGTGTCCGCGGCAAGATCGCGCTTATCGCACGTGGTTCGACTTACAACGCCCCCGCACTGCCCGTGGCTGGCAGCGTCGGCACGGGACTTTTCTCGAATAAGGCGGCATTCGCCCTTGCAAAGGGCGCGACCGCGGCCGTGATCTACAACAATATTGACGGCGAACTTACGGCTGCTACGGCTCGTGCCTCGACCATTCCGGTCGTCGGCTTGAGCAAGGCTAACGGCGAATATCTCAAGTCGATAATCGGCTCTACTGCGGTCGGTGCCGTCTCGGCAAAGCAGATCCGTCTGAACGCGGCAACGGTGTTCGACCCAGCAATGGCAGATTTTAGCTCACGCGGCCCCGTAGCGGGTCTTGGACAGATCAAGCCCGACGTGACGGCTCCCGGCGTTGGTGTACTGTCAGCGACGGTCCGTGCGGGTGTTGTCGACGGCAATACAGGTTCGATGTTCGATCCAACCGGATATATCCATGCGAGCGGCACAAGCTTCTCAGGCCCTCACGTGGCGGGGGCGGCGGCTCTCGTCAAACAGGCACATCTAGACTGGACGCCTGATATGGTAAGAACCGCATTGATAAACACCGCGACAAACCTTCGCACGTCGGCCGGTACGCCCAGGACTGACGGGCCTCAGGCGGACCACATCCTATCGCAGGGCGGCGGTTTAATAAGCGTTCAGGGAGCCGTCAATGCAAAGGCTCTGATGGGCGTCGAGGCGGACGGCATCGTCTTGCCAGGCATCCTCGGTAGTCACTCATTTGGCGAAGCGGCCATCCTCAACAACCGGATCGTCAACACCAAAGAGGTCACCGTAACGATCCGTGACACATCCGGTACGGGCGGCACATACAACTTGTCCACGGCCAATAACCGTTATTTTGACCGACCCGGCATCACCGCCAGCGTTAGCCCGTCCAGCGTTATCGTACCTGCCGGAGGTTCTGCGACCTTTACTGCAAAAGTAACGATCGACGGTAATCAGGTTCGAGATGAGAACGTACTCGATCTGCAGTGGTATGTTAAGGCTCAGGGTGCATCCGCGAGCCTACGCATGCCGATGTTCTTCCGTGCCACGCCTTCGCTCCCGGCAGCAGGCGGTTCGGGTGGAACAACGACGACGGAAGAATTCTCAGGCGTGGTCCTGGCGGGTGACGCCGGTGCACAGCACGATAACGAGATCTTTATCGGCGGAACTTACAGCGACCACACCATCGAGGTTGCCCCCAATGCTAAGAAGCTGGATGCGACACTTACATTTACCGATGCTGAGGGACTGGAATTCGGAGCCTCTGATCTTGACCTTTACGTTCTTGATCCGGACGGCAACGTTGTAGGCAGTGGTGCCATCGCTGGCGGCCCGGAGGTTATCTCGATCCCCGTTAGCCGCGGCGGGACATATACCTACCGTGTTTATGGCTGGCTCGCAGCAAACACTCCGTACACGCTAACCAGCACCTTGACGCTGGGTGGTGGGGCACCAAACGTTAGCCCGATCGCGGCAAACTTTGTCGAGACCTCCACCGGAAATCGATATGATTTCGACGGTTCATTCAATGTGACGTGGCAGCCGACTGGTGATGTTGACGGCTATGAGGTCGAGCGGTCGGCTGATGGCACCAACTGGAATGTCGTCCAGGCATTGCCGGGGACCGCGACCGGCGTGAGTTTTGCGAATGTTGCTGAGGGCAACCATCAGTTCCGCGTACGAGCGATCGTCCCGGGACAGATCGGCAAATTCGTGACCCCGCCAAGCAACGTCCAAGCGATCATCGTCGCAAGGCGAAGTGAGGTAGACGCAACAGCATCGATCGAAGCACTGAACCGAAGCATCGTCTTCCCTTCAGGTTCAACCGAGATCGTTACCGCTTTGAAGAACACATCGTCATCGATCTTTTATCCAAATGTCAGATTTGAGATCGTATCAGTCAGTTCGACCGGAAACTCGGTTCGCGTTACCAATTCGGAAAACGGAGGCGACGGAGTGGCCACGGTCGCTGCCTTTGATTACTCCCAGCTGGTTGGTTCGGACTTTATTGCCGGCGAAGAGAGCGGTAACAAGACGCTTCGTTTCAATAATCCGAACAACATTCTGTTCACGTTCACGGCTAGGGTCAAAGCCAATGTGGCAACAGGGACGGGAGGAACAACAAGCGGCGGATCGACCGGCGGAACTTCGGGCGGAACTTCGGGCGGCGGTGGACAGACTGGTGGCGGCGTGAATAACGCAGGCGGCTCTAAACTGTTCAAATTCACTGTCAACCCGATCACGCGGCTCGTTACCGTTCAACTACTCTAAGCGCTAATAAACTATTAGCCTTACTTAGGGCCGGAGCGATCCGGCCCATTTTTATTGCTTGATAAACAGTTCATCCACGTTCCAAAGCGAATACGGAAAAATGCTGCTGGGAGCAATATTGCCGACTTTTGAGTTTACGGCAGCGACGACATGCCGGGCCGCGATGGGAATAACCGGCATCTCATCACGTAATATTTGCTGTATCTCCGAAAACTTTTCAAGCCGTTTTTGCTGATCCCGTTCGATAGCCTGCTCGGCAAATAGTTTGTCGACCCGCGCTTCCCATTCACTTGCGGGAGCTTTTTGGCTGGGCTGCCACTGGTGCGTCGGTCCGCTGCTCAGCAAAAATGTGGCATACGACGAGGGTTCGATATCTGTCTGCGACACACCCAATAGGACGGCGTCGTAGTCATACGTCTTAGTCCAGCGTTCGGTAACTGCTGCATTTTCGATAGGGGCGATCTGCATCTTAATGCCCAATTTCGCCAGATCTTCTTGTATCACGGCGGCTGTCAATTTTCGTGGTTCACTTTCGGCCGGGACGAGCAGCGTAAATTCAACCGTATTGCCCTGCGGGTCAGTTAGAACGGGGGCCTGCGCGGTGCCGCCTTTTTGAAACCCTGCGTCTTTTAACAACTGCTCTGCTTTAGCATGGCTATATTCGATCTTTGGTAGTCCCGCTTTCATCCACACCCGGTTTGCCGGCGATACAAACCCGTAGAGTGGCGTAGCAAGTCCCTGCAAGGTGATCGATGTGATCGAATCGCGGTCTATGGCCGAAGCTATCGCATGGCGAAAGCGTTTATCGGCGAACCATCCGCGTTTGACCTGATTATTGAGCGGTTTACCGGCTGGGTCGGCCGTATTTAAGTTGAACCACAGATGATCGATACCTAATCCCGGACCGACATCAAAAGCCCTGACGGCTCCCGGCGTTGTCGACAACGCCGTCAGGTCCGACGGACGTACGCGGTCGGCGGCATCTATCGAACCCTGTCCTAGCCGGACAAATGTGTTGTTAGCGTCAGCAACGACCTCGATGGTCAGTTTATCCAGATACGGGAGTTGCGTACCCTTTTCGTCTTTTTTCCAGTAATGCGGATTGCGGACGTAATCGATCCGCTCGCCCGGCGTTGCGGATTCGAGTATGAAAGGGCCGCTACTGATAATGTCTTTCGCGGCAGAGTTTATTTTCCACGATTCGGCAAGCTTTCCTGCCTTTAGATCAGCTTCCAGAATGTGGGCCGGAAGCACACCGAGGTTCGCGAGATAATTATCCACGCTCGCGACCGGCTGCGGAAAAATTAGCTGCATTTGCCGCTCGTCCACCCGTTTTGTCGTTATCTGTTTCCCGCCGATGAGCATCGCGTCGCGAAATGCGGGTGATTTGACACGGTCGTCATAGATCGCGCTCAGCGAAAAGATCACATCGTCGGTCTTGATCGCTGTGCCGTCCGAGAACTCTAGCCCTTCGCGCAGCTTTACATCGACAGTAACGCCGTCGGTCGCGGTCGTCCACGTTTCCGCGAGACTCGCGACATATTTTTGGGTCCGGTGATCAAAATCGACCAGTCGGCTCGTCAGCATCAGAAAGGATGCTGCAATGGTCGGTTCGTCGGCCGCCATTAGATAGTTAAAGCTTTTTGGAGCGGCTGTCAGGCGAAATGTTAGTTTACCCCCAGTGACTCCGGCTGTTTTTGGCTCGACCTTTGCCGCATTCGATGAGTTTGCAGCCGGGCCCGATCCGCAGCCGGTTAAGACCACACAAGTTAGTAAGATCAGAGTTATTGGGATTCGATTGCCAAGGTGCCGCATATTCTCATCGCTCCTTTTCGGTTATGTTCAAAACCAGTATTGCGTGGGGCGTTTCCGAGTTTAGATTCTTTCTTTTTGCAAATCAATCCTCAATGTTTAAGAATGTTCGTGATTTGATTTTGAAATTGCACGATTTTCGTAAATGCTGCGACTGCTCGTAAAAAAACTGCTTCAAGGGTTGATAATGTTGCTCATCGTGTCGGCGATAACATTTACGCTGTTATCGGCGGCCGGTGGCGATGCTCTTTCGGGGCTTCGCGATAACCCGCAGATCTCCGAAAAAACGATCGAGGATATGGGCAAAGTATATGGGCTCGACAAGCCGTTACTCGAGCGTTACGCGATATGGCTTTCCGCAACGGCACGAGGCGATCTGGGCGAATCTCTTTCCTTTCGTGTTCCCGTTCGAACATTGATACAGGGCCGCTTTTTTAATACCGCTATCATCAGCCTCGCTGCGATCACTATCGCCGCCGCTATAGCATTTTTGCTCAGCATCTTGGCGGTTCGCAGTAGGAACCGGGTCTTGGCCGGCGTAACGGAACTACTTATCCTGCTCTCCGCATCAACGCCGCGGATGGTGCTTGCGCTGGCCGCCCTGGTTATAACTCTGCGTTTTTCATTTGTGCCGTCTGCGACCGGTAGCCCGGGCCCAGCCCATCTTCTTTTAGCCGCTCTCGTGCTGGCAATACCCTTGATCTCGATCTTTCTCGCACAACTGCGAAACGGGCTGATCGATGTAATGGGTGAGGACTACATAAGGCTCGCTCGTGCAAAAGGCCTCAGCGAATGGCGCGTGCTCACTGTCCATGCTCTAAGGGCGGCACTCAACCCTTTTCTGACCGTAACCGGACTTTCTTTGGGTGGACTGTTGGGAGGCTCTGTGATAGTTGAGACTGTTCTCGGATGGCCCGGAATAGGGGCCCTGATGGTCGCAGCTGTACGTGCGCGTGACATTCCGGTCGTTATGGGCGTCGTGCTGTTTGCGAGCGTCGCGGTATGGTTTGGAAACACGCTCGCAGAGTTTTTACAGGGGCTCAATGACAAACGGCTCCGGTCCGGCGATACGACACGCATCTACTAATGGCCGACGTTCCCAATAAAAATAGGCGGCGCCGCGATCGAGCAAAAATAGCCGGGCTGACAATAGTCGCGATATTTGTATTTGCGGCGGTCTTTGCTGACTTCATCGCCTCGTACGACTATCGCGAGCAAACCCGTCAGGAACCATCCGCCCCGCCCTCGAATATCAGATGGCGCGATGCCCAAGGGGCTCTACATCTGCGGCCATTTATTTATGCTCAGAAACTCGTCGATGCGCGAAACATGAGGTATGAAGAGGATATTACGCGCGCCTTTCCCTTAGTCAACCTGTCACGCGGTCACAGCTACCATTTGTTTGGAATTCTTCCCACGGATATCCATCTTTTCGGCGTAAACGATCAGAGGGCGGAGAACGCACCGCGCCTTCGTCTTTTGGGGACAGACCAGCTCGGACGCGACCGGTTCTCACGACTTGTTCATGCCGTCAGATTTTCGCTGCTTGTCAGCCCGATCGGTACGCTGCTCGCGTGTTTGATCGGCGTGGCTTTTGGAGCAATAAGCGGTTATGTTCGACCCAACCTCGACATGATAATGATGGGAATTGCCGACACGGTGATCTCGCTGCCAACTTTGATACTGATCCTCGCGGCCCGAGCAGCTTTCCCGCTCGAAATGCCCCCGTTCAAGGCCGCGACGCTGCTCATCGTGATATTTGCACTGACCGGCTGGGCGGAAATGGCGCGCCTGACTAGAGGTCTGGTCGTCTCGTTCAAAGAGCGTGAATTCGTTTTGGCCGCAAGGGCGACCGGGTTGACCGAGACGCGGATTTTGTGGCGGCACATCTTGCCGAATATCGCCTCGCCGCTACTGATACAGGCGACACTGATGCTGCCCGTTTTCCTACTCGCCGAGGTGGCTCTCTCCTTTCTCGGCGTTGGCCTGCAAGAACCCGAACCGAGCCTTGGCAACATGCTGTCGCTGTCAGGAGACCTGACAGCTTTAAGTGCGTCGCCACTGGTAATGTTATCGCCCGCGATCGCAATCTTTTTGTTCGTTCTAGGAGTGAAGCTTCTAGGATCTAAACGCCCACGGACGTAAAGAAAAAGTAGGTCGACAAAAAAGGGCGAAGCGTTTACGCCGAACAGCTAAATCAGCCAGTTACAGTCAGAAGCTACTACGATCGGACGGCCGAGACGGCTCAGTTCAATATGTATAACGGCAACAACACCGGCTAGCCGGCGTCGGCTCGGTCTATATTCAGGGACGCGACGACCTGGAACTCAAGACCGGTGCCGAGTTTACCATCCGATCGAGCGGTCCACATTCGTAATTTAAATTGCCCGAAAGATCTGCCGCTTCGTAAAGCTAAAAAGGACTTGCGAAGCGGCATTTTTTTTAGTTGAATCAGAACCTATGAAGAACGAAACCACGGTGATTCGAGAGCAGATAGACTCGGAGCGCAGCAGCCTGCTCTCTCAACTCGAAAATTGGCTTGACACGCCGATGCTGATCCTTGGATTCGGGTGGCTTGGATTACTGGTCTATGAGCTTATATGGAATCTGACTCCGGCACTCGAAGTCGCCGGAACTGTTATCTGGATTATCTTCATAATCGATTTTGCGATCAGATTTAGTCTCGCTCCGGATAAAACCGATTATCTTAAAGCAAACTGGCTAACATCTCTCGCGCTGATCGTCCCTGCGCTTCGCGTGCTGAGGATCTTTCGAGCGTTTCGTGTGTTGAGGGCGGCACGGGCTGCACGCGGCGTCCGCCTTTTTCGCGTATTGGCCTCGTTAAATCGCGGAATGAAGTCAATCGGCGCAAGCTTTGGACGTCGCGGTTTTGGATACGTCGTCGCTCTCTCTGTGATAGTTGTTCTCGCGGGCGCTGCCGGAATGCTGGCGTTCGAAAATGAGGTCGAAGGCGGAATTAAAACGTACGGCGAGGCGTTATGGTGGACCGCTATGCTTTTGACGTCGATCGGCTCGAACTATTTTCCAAAGACGGCAGAAGGCCGCATACTTTGCTTTACTCTTGCTCTCTATGGTTTCGGGGTGTTCGGTTACGTAACGGCA
>JBGTII010000222.1:0-10362 GCA_041745735.1 Pyrinomonadaceae bacterium
ACGCACTTAGGCCATTAATCAGCTAAGTTTACGCTCCGGCGTCCGCTTGTCGCTGTCGGCGTGATGCGGTAGATGACCTCGATATTTTCGCGAACCCAACTGTCCATCCAACGGATACTGACGGCGGGCGTCAGAGTGGGATTTATGGCAACAATGAGGTCCGCGGCTTTTTTTCGTTCGTCCTCGTCGGTTATTTGTTCAGCCGTCCCCTCGACGATCACGCTCTGCCAATGCTGATTATCCACAACGTCTTCGACCTGAAGGCAAACGTTCGGATTGGATCTGATGATCTCAAACTTTTTGCCCTCGGTCGTATAAATAAAGATCGTCCCGTTTTCATAGGCGTAGTTGACAGGCACGACGTAAGGCTTGTTGTCCCTCACACATCCAAGATGCCCGTAATTCAGTCGTCCAAGTATTTTGCTGATCTCGGTTTCAGATAATTCTTCGATGGTTATCATATCTAAAAGATGCTCGACGCCCTCCGGCCTCGCCCGTTTCTCATGAATACGGAGCTTGCACCGTGGATCGCAGGGCTTTGCGGAACCTTAGTTACCTCTTGACCGCTATCGTCTGAGTCCGCCACTATCTTTGCTACCGGCGGCACTACCGCCGTTGCAAAGTCAGACAAATTATCGTCGGGATAGTTTCCGCCCGCCGGAGCCACGTTTCTGTCGTCTTTATTTGTATTATTGGCCATGATACTTCTCCCTTGTGCTTGTATTCGGAACGATAAAAACATCCATCGCTGCCCCAAATGGACAAACGCCATCGTCCCAATAAATGCGTCTGTAATTTTTACAGTGGACCAAACTTTATCTATCGTCTGTGCGCGAACGAACGGTTTTCTCACCGTATCCTGGCTTTTCGACCGATCGGGATATCCTTAAACGCGACGTAGACCCATACAAAAAAATGAAGGATGCCGGAGTTAACCGGACATCCTTCGATATGACAGCATCACCTGTCATCATTGCGACCCTAGGGCCGCTTACCCCTTGTTGTTAGTCCCACACAACGAATCGATGAGTTTGACGCGGTTCAAAAAAAACTGCACCATAGGATGGTTTTGCAGGACTGTCATAAACATAGGGCATTCGAAAAAGTTTGTATGTATGATGCCACACACTTGCAAGAAATTATCCATCTTGATGCGTTAATGCTACGTAGAAAAAGGTGTCGGCTCCGTCTCCCACTACGTAGCCGACACCTTTAAGTTAGAAAGTCGAGACTGGCGTCTCAAAGCTTTCTGCGTTTAAGTATATTCAAAAATCCGATTCGTTATGTGCGGTGTCGCACAATCCGATCTTTTTTTATTTTTGTGTGAAGGCGCACAGTCCGTCGGTTTTGTATTTGGTCAAATCATGTTTAAGGTAGGATTCGGATCAGGCGTCCGAGGTAATTAATTTATACGAGGTATGTACAACTCGATGCAAACTAGCGATTCAGAATCTTGTAACTGGTGCGAGCAGCCGCTTGATTACCGAAATCATGTCCAAGATGCCGTGTGCATTAAATGCTACAATCTTTTGCTCGGAGCCGGGGTACAACCTAACGAGATCTTTGGTGCCGGGGGCTCGCGATCGGAGTCCGTGGAGATGGTTCACAACGTATAGCGAGAACATCCCGATAAAAACGGGGCTTAACCAAAACTAACGGCCGCGTCCCCCGACGCGGCCTTTTTCTGTGCGTCTGGGCGATCACGCGTATGTTCGGTATCGCACATACAGCTTTAGGGTCATTTGATAGGATCTTTATACACCCACAGCTTAGATATAGGAATCCTCGGTAGGTGTTAGAGTCACGCCAACCGGGGTTAGTTTCGATAGGAGTAATGGAGATCGCTAATTCGAATTACAAGCTTACGTTTGAGGTACGTCCCGGGTATCTCTATGCTCGCATTGAGGCCCCGGCGATCGACCGCGAGACTTCGCTCGAATACCTTACTCAGATCGCCCTCAAATGCGGCAGTCTGAGGATGAAAAAGCTGCTTATCGATCGTGACATCCCCGCTATATTAGACGACGCGGGCCTGACATCCGTACTTGCCGACTATGTGCGTTTAAGTTCGGGTATGACCATCGCGTTTGTCAATCAACATGCGGATCTCGATATCGCAATGCAAAACGCTATCAGGACGATCCCCGGCCGCGCGGTCCAGTTCAACTACTTTACGGATGTCAAAGCTGCCGAAGACTGGTTGCTGGCCCAATCCATCCCGGATCTGTTTACAGGATCTATCTAAGCTCATCAGCAATATAATTTCAGTCTGTCTGTGACGGAGGCATCTCGATCGTGTATTCGTAGTCGTGGGCGGAATCGTGTGTGTACGCGTCCTGGGCAAATTCAATCGCTTCTTCTTCGGTCGCGAACTCCCCCGCAACCTCTACATCGTCGTCGGCGCACTTACATATTTTTAAAACAGTTACTGGCATAGCCTAAAAATATCGCTAATTTGTAGTAGGTGATGTCTGATATCCGACATTAAGCAATAAAGGCTGCTAAATGACAATAGTACTGTAGCCCGGGCCGGTTTATTATTTTTTTGTAATGTACGCAAGCGCACATACATGCTCCCTTGGTTTTGGCTAAATAGATGCTAAGCCGAAGTAAATTGGAAGATAAAGTGAGTGCACTTACCAAAAAAAGCATTCTTATAACGCACCCGTGTTAACCAATTCGATGGACTTCGGTGTTTTTGACAATAGTCCTTATCGAAAGACTGATAGCGAAAAAACGCTATGTGAAAGGACGGCTTATCTGGAAACGGGCCGTCCTTTCAATTTTCAATTTTGACGGAGGAGTTGAGAGATGAAGGTGATCAGGTTTCGATGTATTACGTTAATTTGCAACTGGGCGTTGCGTTTGGGCTGCATCATACATCGCACCCTCTCGGTATTGGTTGGCGGTGGAGATTTTGGCAGCAGCGTGACCGTGCCGTGTCGGTGCGACGGTACTAAGAGGTTGTTATGAAGTTGATGGCATTTGTTCCCGGTTATTGCAGATTGGTGCTTGGTGTTTGGTTTGGCAATCGCCGCACGTTTTATCCGATAGGTCCCGGCTGGCGTTGGCGGCACCCGGATCACATAAATTTATAAGACTCGTTTAGGAGATAAGGAGATGGCAAGCTCAGCAACCCAATTTTTGACGCGGACGTATCAGCAGCCGTTCAAGCCGGCCAAGTTAAAACGCGGCCCAGGCAGAGACAAACTCTCCGCCAGCGATAACGCAGGCACGTATGACGAGTTTCTCTGGGATCTTGCCCGCAAATTTACCAACTCCCGCGAAGAGGCAGTAGCCGCGGTCGAGGAAATGCAAAACGACATCCGGCAGTGTGACGCAGACGAGATATGTCCGGTAACCAAAAAAGAACGTCTGACCGATCAGATCGCATGGCTACGGTTAAAAAGATTCCTACAGTAATACCCAAGGATATCTTTGGTGATGCATAGATCGTACTGACAAGGGGTTTACAAGGGGGGCCAATTATGGATTACGAAATACGAGAGATCGGGTACTCGTAATTCATAATTGGCAATTCGATATTAGCCGGGTAGTGTACACCAGCTTACAGTAACGATAATTCATAAAAACGATAATTATTTCAGTGAGGCAGTTTGTCACTTGCAAACGCAGAAAAAATCGAACCGAACGGGAGAAAGAGATCATGGCAGAAGAAAATGGAACAGGCAGCAACGCAGTATGGGCGATCGCATTTGTGATCATCATCGCGATCATCGGAGCCGTCGTATATTACAGCGGCATCTTAAAAACGAAACCGGGTAAAACTGATGTTGATATCAATGTGACGGCCCCGGCCCCGGCACGATAGTAGATGAGGCCTGCAAAGGAGTAGGAATAATGACTGAGAATACAACTTGTACACACAACCTGTGCAACTGCCCGGTATCAGGCGACGACACGTTTTGCTGCGACCATTGCCGCGAGGCAACAGAGCAGAACATTGCCGAGATCGCCTGCGATTGCGGTTGTCCGGGTTGCAAATAGGGCGGAAAAGAAATTATTAGTGGGCGACGACGGCAGCCATCGATGGCTGAATTTCGCGATGTTTGAGACATGCCGATTCTACTAATCGGCAGACCTCGGTTTCAGTGTGTTCGTGCCGTTTCTGGTCGGCGTTAGAAACTTCGGACACGATCAGGAACTTAGCTTTTTCAAGCATTGTTTGCTCGCGAAACGAGAGTTTCTTTTCGTAGCTCAGGAAAGTAAGTTTTTTGAGTACATCGGCTGCGTCAAAAATGCTGCCGGAGTGGAGCTTGTCGGCAAATTCACGCGAACGCACTTTCCAGTCGCAAGAGATGCATTCGAAATCATCGGCGAGGCTTGCCATGAATTGACGGCATTTTGCCAGACTAATTATCGGCCTGATGCCCACGTTTTCGGCGTTGCAGGCGGGCACAAAGATCGTGGAGTTATCGTTGAGCACGCGAAGCGTAAACCCCTCCATGGCGGTGTCTGCGATGGTGCATGTTCGTGTCCCCTCGACCAGGCAAATGCCCTGATTGGGGTACGCTACTTTTTGTCCGATGGTAAGCTGCATCTGTTGTGCCTCTCTCTTCCTCGGAGAGTGGAAACACTGTGCTAAAAGTTCAAACAACGACCTTTTCGCTGAGATATCCTAGTTCAATATAATTTGATTGTAGCACGTTAATGCAGGCGCGTGGTAGAAATTTTGTGCGAGTTGCTTAGCCAGCTAAGGACGGGAGAACGATCGAAAATGTCGTGCCTTGGCCGAGAACGGAGTTGACTGAGACCTCGCCGCCGTGGAGTTTGGCAAGGTGCTTGACTATCGCGAGGCCTAATCCGGTACCGCCGATCTCACGCGAACGTGCGCGGTCCGTGCGGTAAAACCGCTCAAATATCCGGTCGATATGCTCGGGCAGGATGCCCTCGCCGGTGTCGGCAACGCGGATCGTATCTCTCCCGGAAGCCTGTTCGAACGAAACTGTCACGCTGCCACCCTCCCGGTTAAATTTGATCGCATTGTCGATCAGATTCGTCAGCATCTGTTCAAGCCGGACGATATCGGCACTGATGACAGCAGCCTCAGGCACCTCGTTTCGAAGAAAAATACTGCGGGCCGCAGCTTTTGCAGAAAGGGCGGCGACCACATCCTGTACGGCAACGGCGAGCCGGACATCTCGCATTTCGACCGAAACATTGCCCGACTCGATCAGCGACAGCTCTAAAATATCGGCGATCAGGCTGCGCATCCGCTCGGCATTGCGGCGGATGACCTCGAGAAATCTGAGGTTATTTTCCTTGTCATCGATGCCGCCGTTTTCGAGCGTTTCGACAAAAGCGAGGATCGAGGTCAGCGGGGTGCGTAGCTCGTGCGAGATGTTTGAGAGAAACTCCTGACGGATGGATTCGAGCCGGTCGATCTGCGTCATCTCGTAAAAAAACCCTATCGAATGCGTCACCGCATCAAGTTCGATCGGAGCGACGTGCACGTCAAAACGCCTGTTTCCGGCACGTGTGAGTTCGAGCCTGACGTCGGACGCGGTCTGCGCCATCAACGCCCGTCGAAACGCTTCGTGCAGGTCCAGATCACGAATCACCTCGCTCAAACGCATCCCTTCGATCTCTAGCCCATCACGTCCAAACGCAACCGCCGCCGGTACGTTGCAGTTTGCGATACGCATATTCGCATCCACTACCAGCACGCATTCGCGGGCCGTATCGAGTATCTTTTGCAGGATCAGGACCGAGGTAGGTGTTTCGGCCAAATCTATAACGGCGGCATTCATAAACGTCAGTTACATCCGATAAAACGATAACCCACGCCGACGACGGTTTCAATACAGCCGCCGCATTCGTCGAGTTTTTGCCGCAGACGGCGGATGTGAACGTCGAGCGTGCGAGTGTCGCCAAAATAGCTGTAACCCCAGACGTTGTCGAGCAACTGCTGTCGTGAAGCGACGCGGCCCATGTTTTTGATGAGATGTTCGAGCAGGGCAAACTCTTTCCGCGTGAGTTTCACGCCAGTATCGCCGCATGTGACCCGCATATCGGCAAAATCTACCGTCAAACGCTCATCCGAATACTTTGGCGAGGTCTCGGTTTCCGAACGTCGCAGCACCGCACGAACGCGGGCAATGACCTCTTTGATCGAAATAGGCTTGACGATATAATCGTCCGCTCCGGTCTCAAGCCCCATTATCTTATCGCCCTCAGCGGCCGTGGCGGTCAGCGTTATGTTCGGCGTTTTTTCGGTGAGTGATTCACGGCGAAGCCTACGGCACAGCTCCATCCCGCTCATACCCGGCAGCATCAAATCGAGCAAAATGAGCGACGGCACCGCCTTGTCATCAAGCGCGAGCCGCAAGCCCTTTTCACCCGATTCGGCTACGACGGGCCGAAACCCCTCGCGTTTGAGGTTGTAGTGCAGACTCTCGGCGATGTCCGCGTCATCCTCGATGATCAGAATAGTTTGCTGCATAGAGCTTTAGCTCGATTGTAATGAATTCTTAACCGTTCTGCGACAGTCTATGCAACGAGAATGAATTGGGTATTAACGGAATGTTACAGGGCAGTTAATTCTTTAGGACGATATACGGCTAGCAGCTTACCACTTTCGTCATTGATCTCATTCCACTTTTCTATTTTCAGTTCGATCACCGCGAGAGCGGCGGTCGGCATGGGTTCGAGTTCGTCGGTGAAATATCGGATAAAGTCTTCGATACCGGGATTGTGGCCAACAAGCAAGGCGGATGCGTGATCGTCGCTGATCTCGGAAACCACCTGACGAAGCGCATTTGGACTGGCCTCGTAGATGCGTTTTTCAAAGATGAGCTCAGCAGATAGCGAGCCGGCTTCTTTGACCAGTTGCGCGGTTGTATTCGCACGCATCGCGGGTGAGCTAATTATCACAGACGGGGTAAAACCCTTTTTAGCCATCAAATCTCCCATGAACGGAGCGGCTTTCGAACCGCGTTGATTCAACGGGCGTTCAAAATCCGTTTGAGACGGATCGTCCCAACTCGATTTTGCGTGGCGAAGTAGATACAGCGTTTTCATCGATGTTCGCGATTCTACCCTCGAGACCCGAAAACAGCAAACGGCCTCAGACTGGGTTACAAAACCTTTTGTATAACCAAATCGTAATAAATCTTGAGCATTGGTCAAAAAACATCTAAACTTAAGTTATTGTGCGTAACCTGATCCTGACATTGGCAAAGAAAGAGAACAAAAGGCGGCTCTTGGCTGCGCTGTTTTTGGTCTTTTTCCTTGCGGAGATCGGCTCGCACATTGTCATCTGCGCCGAACACTCATCTATTGATAAGCAGTCGATCTCCTTTTCCGAGAGCAACCACGACGATCCCTGTAAAACGCTGGTTCTCTGCGGTGAAAGCAGCCGCAGGGACAAACAGGTGCCAAAACTCGGCCACGACTTCTCACAACACAATGCGTTGTTTGACGCATCGTCGGGGATGCTTTCGCCGACAGATATTCATAAAGATCCGCCAATACCTTTCTCGACCGGCCATGGACTTTTCCGGCCCCCGAGTCCTCCGTTTCATCCTCCACAGACCTCATAACTGAGCAAACCGTCCTACAGGCTTACGCTGCCATGTTGGCACAAGTGTCTGTATTTCCATTGGTTTTGACACGCTCCGGCAGATCAGGCCGGGAGCATATGAGGTTCATGATGAATAGAATTTTTGGTTTTTTCCCTACATTTCTTTTGGCAAGCATTGCTTGCTTTGGACAGAATACAGGTACGATCAGGGGAACGGCGACCAGCCAAGTCAATGGCGATCCGCTTTCAGGGGTATCGGTTCAGATAACCCAGCTGCGGCAGTCAGTCGAAACCGACGAACAAGGAAAATACGAGTTTGCCAATATTCCGCCGGGCCGCTACACGATTGTGACTCATATCGAAGGTTTTTCGGATGAGGTTCGAAGTGTTGTTGTAGTCAATGGAGCGGTCGCATCGCTCGATTTTACAATTACACTGACTTCCCTTCGTGAAGAGGTCACGGTTACCGCAAGCGGTAGCGAGGAGTCGGTTTACGAATCTTTCCAGTCAGTTAACTCCGTTGGCTCTACCCGGATCAGAGAGCTGGCCAGTACCGGTATCGGTGAGATCCTAGAGCGCGAGTCGGGCGTCGGTAAACGCTCATTTGGGCCCGGCACCTCACGACCGGTTATTCGCGGTTTTGACGGCGACCGTGTCCTCGTCGTTCAGGACGGTGTGCGGAGCGGATCCCTCGCCTCGCAATCCGGCGACCACGGCGAGCCGATCGATGCTCTAAATCTCGAACGCCTCGAAGTTATAAAAGGCCCGGCAACTCTGCTTTACGGTTCGAACGCGATCGGTGGCGTCGTCAATGCGGTAACGACGGACGAAGACGAAGCTCACCCGGGACTGCGTGGCAGCTTTACGGGTCTCGGTGCAACAAATAATCGTCAGGGCGGCGTGTCGGGCGGGCTTGAATACGGTTTCAAAAAATTCAATTTCAACGTCAACGGCAACTTCCTTCGCGAAGGCGATTACCGCACACCGCTCGGACCGATCCCAAATTCCGCCTCGAGGTCAAAAGGGGGCAGCACGAGTCTCGGCTACTATGGCGACAAGGCGTTTTTGGTCGGTTCGCTGAGCCTCGACCGCCGTCGGTATGGCGTCCCCTACGCTCCGCTGTTTGAAGAAGGGGCGTTTCTCACCGATACCAACGGCGATCCGTGTGACCCAAGCGTCCAGACAGATTGCCAATACGACATATTTTTGATCCGCGACCGGTTTGCGAATTCACTACCCGACGTTCCGGACGAAGCGATAGACCTCAGTATGAGGCGTAATAATTTCCGCCTACGCGGCGGGTTTCGTGATGTCAGCGGCCCGATCGAGCGGGGCAATTTTTATATCGACTATACCCGTTATCGCCACGAAGAGATCGAAACTGACGCAGCGGGCGTTGACGACATCGCCACCAGCTTTTTTAACAACACGTTCTCATACCGAGGCGTCTTGAAGCAGAAAAAATACGGATCGTTGACGGGACAATTTGGGTTTGAGGGCTATCGGAGAAATTACCTCACATTGGGTGCGGAACAACTCATTGACGGACGGGTGATACAGAATAATTTTGCTGTTTTTGGCCTGCAGGAGCTGAGTTTCAGCCGCGTGGCATTGCAGTTTGGGGCACGCGTGGAAAACAACCGGTACCGCCCCCAAAACACAGCACTCTACGGAAACCGGGATTTCACCGGATTTTCGGGTGCGGCGGCCGTCCGAGTCGCACTGTGGGAAGGCGGATCGTTCGTCACCAATTTTACGAGCGGCTATCGTTCTCCTTCGCTCGAAGAATTATATAACGAGGGCCCGCACATCGGCACGGTGACATTTGAGATCGGCGATCAGTATCTCACACGCGAACGCTCGAACGGGATCGAGTTTAGCCTCCGTCATAACATGAATCGATTGCGGATCAACGGGAGCTTTTTCTACTATAAGCTCGACAATTTCGTTTTTATCGCACCGCAGGACGCGGACAGTAATGGCAATGTCGATATCGAAGACGGTCTGCCGATCGGTAGGTTTCAACAAACTGACGCCCGGTTTAAGGGAGCAGATCTTACGGTTGATGCTGATCTGAAAAGCTGGCTCGGGGCTTTCCTTAATGCTGACATCGTAAAAGCCCAGCTGCAATCGACCTCGACCCCTTTGCCGAGGATAACCCCCGCACGCGTTCGCTTTGGCCTTGATTTTAGGTACAAAGGTTTATCGGTCCGGCCCGAAGTGGTATTTGCGGCCGCCAAGAAAGCGGGAGACATCTTTACGCTAGAAACGCCAACTGCCGGATACGGGCTCGTCAATATAAATGCGTCCTATTCGGTTGTAAATAAGCGAACAGCCCATACTTTTTCACTTGGCACCTCTAATCTCGGCAATCGGCTATATAGGAATCACCTTTCGTTTATCAAAGATCTCGCCCCCGAACCCGGACGCGGTGTGAGATTTAGTTATACGGTGAGGTTCTTTTAGGAGACTTGCCCGCGAATAACGCGAATCATCGCAAATAAGGAGGAGTATTATTTGATCTTCTTAATTCGCGTCCATTCGCGTTATTCGCGGGCAAAGTCTTTAGGTATAATCTCCCTATGCAGACTGAAACACTATCATTCGAAACCGAAAACGGCCCTACGTCCGCCTTTGTCGCTCTGCCCGATGCCCCGAACGGTAAAGCAGTTATCCTGATCCACGAATGGTGGGGATTGAATGCCCACATCAAAGACATCGCTAGCCGATATGCGGACGAGGGATTTGTCGCGATCGCACCTGACCTTTATCGCGGCAAAGTCGCGACCGACAGTGGCGAGGCGTCGCAGATGATGGGA
>JBGTII010000223.1:0-4345 GCA_041745735.1 Pyrinomonadaceae bacterium
GCACCGCGAAGCCGTTTCGGATCGGCGATCTCAACCTCAAATTCGTGTCCGCCAATCACGACTTGCTTGCCGTCGGGGGAAACAAAAGCTTCGGTCATTTTATTGTCCTTTCGCAGAGCAAAGATACCGGGTTCGGGCTGCGATACCTCAAGCTCGTATTCACGCCCGCCAACTAGCGCCCTGGGTTTTCCTTCTTGTTCGACGATCTCGACGTCGAGCTTTTCCCCGTTGATCTTTGCTTGTAACTTCATCTATTTATTCGGCTGCGGCGTGACGCGTAAGTATGGTTTGATCTCGTTCCAGCCTTTAGGGAATTTTGCTTTGGCGTCTTCGTTTGAAACTGCCGGGACGATGATGCAATCCTGGCCATCTTCCCAATTAACGGGCGTTGCCACGCTATAGTTCGCCGTGAGTTGGAGGCTGTCGATGACCCGCAGCAGTTCCGCAAAGTTCCGTCCCGTCGAAGCGGGATAGGTCAGCGTTAGTTTGACCTTCTTGTCTGGCCCTATGACAAAGACCGAGCGTACCGTGAAGGTGTCGCTGGCGTTTGGGTGGATCATGTCGTAGAGATCGGCGACTTTGCGGTCGCTATCGGCGATCATCGGGAAATTGACGGCGGTGCCTTGGGTTTCCTCGATGTCCTTTTCCCAACCAATATGCGAAACAAGCGGATCGACGCTCAGCCCAATGACCTTGACGTTACGCTTATCAAACTCCGGCTTGAGCCGCGCCGCCATTCCCAGCTCGGTCGTACAGACCGGCGTATAATCCTTCGGATGCGAAAATAGCACGCCCCAACTATCCCCGAGCCATTCGTGAAAATTGATCGTCCCCTGCGTAGTCTCCGCCGTAAAATCCGGTGCCTCATCACCTAATCGTATCGCCATAATATTGCCTCCGTCTGTATTTATCCAAGATTATAACCCAAACTGCGTGTTAATCGTTCGCGTCCTCCCCTGTTTCGAGGGGATCGGATCTTCTCAGCCGTAGGAGCGTGATGCGCTTTTCGTCGGCCTGGAGTATTTCGATGGCGAGGCCTTTTAGGTCAAGTTTGTCGCCGACTTTTGGAACGTAACCCGCCTCAGACGTGACCATGCCGGCGATGGTCGTGTATTCGTCGTCCTCTAATTCGATGTCGAAAATGCGTTCGACCTTGTCGATCTCGGTCGAGCCGAGCACGTCGTAATAGCCATCGGTGCCCTCGATGATCTCGATCACCTCTTCCTGTTCAGTGTCCTCGTCTTCGATCTCGCCGACGATCTCTTCGATGATGTCTTCGACGGTGACGAGGCCGGCGACGCCGCCGTATTCGTCGATGACGACGGCGATCTGGACGTGATTTTGCTGCATCGATTTGAGCAGCTCAGAGGCCGTTTTCGTCTCGGGCACAAAGAACGCGTCACGCATGATGGTCTCGACGGCGTTTTCTTTTTGCCCAGTTGCGAGAGCCGCGAGCAGATCGCGAACGTAGATCATGCCCTCGACATTGTCGATCGTGTCTCGATAGACAGGTAGGCGCGAATATTTTTCCTCGATAATGACATCGCGGGCGTCTTTGATCGAGGTGCCGACCGCGATGCCGACGATGCCCGTTCGCGGCGTCATGATCTCACCCGCAAGCGTGTCGCCGAAATCGATCATCGTCTCGATCAGCTCGCGTTCATCTTCTTCGATAATGCCCTCGGCCTCGCCGACTTCCATCAGGGCCTGAAAGTCTTCGGCGTTGTCGTCGGCACGATCTTCGGCGATATCGGGAGCGAGGGTTGTTTCGAGTTTTTGCAGTGCTTTGGCACGTTTGCGATTCGCGATCGGGTCGACGAAATACGAGACAAATGCATAAATAGGACGAATTACGGGGAGAAGGAAGAGCAGCTTTTTCTCGGTGTCGTTACGGACTATGAGCCTTGGGATGATCTGACGGACGAGAACGGTCGCGGTAACGCTGATCGCGAGCGAGGCGACCAGTAATTTAAATCTTGTCGGAATAAATTCGGATACGATCACGGTCACTAGCACGGCGACGCAGATCAAAAACACTTGGATCACGGACGATAAAGCAAAGCGGAAACGCGGGCGGTTCTCGAGTATTTCACGCAGGAAACTGGCCGAGTCTTTCTTATTGGCAAGATCCTCGTCCGACGCTAGACGTCGGAGGCCTACGTCGGAGAGATGCGAAAACGCCATATCGACGGTCGCCGTAAAAACGAGACCGAGCAGTATGACCGCTGCTATGAAAATTTCAAGTTCCATAAATTATTCGATGTTTTTCCAGGAACGGCCGTCGGCTTCGAGCAGGTCGTCGGATTCCTTTGGCCCCCAACTGCCAGCGGCGTAATTTGGAAAGCTCCTCGCGGGCAGAGCTGTCCAGACGTCAAGAACCGGATCGACAATTCGCCAGCTAGCCTCGACCATATCGGCCCGCTGAAATAGCGTCGCGTCGCCGATCATGCAGTCAAATAGCAGGCGTTCGTAGCCGGTACTGACCTGCTCGCCAAAATGCTCGACGTAGTTAAAATCCATATCGACGGGGCCGATGTTGACGATCGGGCCGGGGACCTTGGCGCCAAAATGCAGTGTGATGCCTTCGTCGGGTTGGATGTGGATGACGATCCGATTCGTCCGCAAACGCTCGACCGGCGTGCCGCGAAAGAGCGTAAATGGCGCCTGTTTGAATTGGATGACGATGCTCGAATGCCGCTTTGGCATACGCTTGCCAGTTCGGATGTAAAACGGCACGTCGGCCCAACGCCAATTATCGAGCGTCAGCTTTAGGGCGGCAAATGTCTCGGTGTTTGAATGCGCGGCGATCATCTCTTCGTCGCGATAGGCAGGGACCTTTTGAGCGTCGATCTCGCCTTCGCCGTATTGGCCGCGGCTGGTTTTCTTTAGGACAGCCTCCGGCGTGAAGGGCTGGATGGATTGCAATATCTTTGCCTGCTCATCGCGAACCGAATCTGCGTCAAACGAAACGGGTGGCTCCATCGCCGTCAGAGTGACGAGCTGTAAAATGTGGTTCGGGATCATGTCACGCAAGGCTCCGGCCGAGTCGTAATAACCGCCGCGACGCTCGACGCCGAGAGATTCGGCGACGGTGATCTGGACGTGATCGATATAGTTTCGGTTCCATATCGGCTCGAAAATGCTGTTGCTAAAGCGAAAGACGAGTATATTTTGGACCGTCTCTTTGCCAAGATAATGGTCGATGCGATAGATCTGCCGCTCCTTGATCGTATTGAGCAGTTCCGCGTTCAGAGCTTGAGCTGAAGCCAGATCGCGGCCGAAAGGCTTTTCGTAGATGAACCGCCGCCAGTTTCCGCCCTCTTCTTTGCCAAGCCCGTTTTTTACTATCTTTTGCGTTACGTTTGCAAAGAGGTTGGGCGGTGTCGCCAGATAGTAGAAATAGTTGTCGGGGATGTGATGCTGTGTCTTGACATTGCCGAGCAAGGCTTTAAGATCGCCAAAGAGCTTTTTATCGTCGTCAAAATCGCCGCCCGTGTAATAGATACGCTCCGCAAACCATTTCACCAGCTTTTCCTCGGGACCACCCGGAATGAACTCTTTGAGGTTCGCCAGCATCTGCTCACGAAACTCCTCAGTCGTCATCTCTTGACGCCCGACGCCGATGATGGCGAATTTATGCGGCAGAAAATCGTCCTTAGCAAGATTATAAAGCGCGGGAAACAGCTTGCGTTTGGTCAGATCGCCCGTCGCGCCAAATATCACCATTACGCACGGGTCGGCAGTTTTCTTGGAGTCGGTCATTTCAGTTATTCTGCCACAGAGTTTACGTAGAGCACAGAAACAAAGGATGAATGTTACGGCTTATTCCACTGGCAAAAAAATAAATATTTATTTTGTCCGAATTTTAGCGATTTTTTCGCATATACTACTAGGCGAACAAGCTAACAGTTTATTTGGCGAAAAGAGATGACTCGATTTTACCCCTAAAAGGGAAATCGTGTTCAGGGTACGAGAGATATTTGGAGGAAAAGGGTTATGTCGATACGAACGATCACACGGTTAAGCTCAAATGTTGTAGCGTTAGGCTGCTGCATTGTTATGCTCGGCGGTCTAGTTATTTGGGCGGGTTGGAACTTTAGTGCGGCTAGTGCGGCGAGTACTGGTGGTTCGAAAATCCGACTTTCAAAGACCAATATGCTCCCAGCCGATCACACCACTTTGCGACAACCGTCAGTCAATGACGGCAAAAAGGATGCTGCTCCCGGACTCATACCTGATCCGCCACCGGTCGTGTTCGGAGATGCAAACACAGATTTTCCGGTAGTGGCCGATTTTGACGGGGACGGTGCGACGGAGATCGCTTTATACAGAGCGGGCACGCCAT
>JBGTII010000224.1:0-5310 GCA_041745735.1 Pyrinomonadaceae bacterium
TGATCGCTGACTACCTCACCGGCTATGACCTGAAGATGGTTCAAAGGCTGGTCAAGGTATTTAGTGTTGACTACGAACTAAACGCACCGGCATTTTTCAGCACCTTGATTCTGCTTTTTTCATCCGTGCTTCTAGCGGTCATAACGCATTTTAAGCGGGAGCAGAGATCTCCGTATGTCCGGTACTGGGCAATTCTGTCATTAGGCTTCCTATTTATGGCCTTTGACGAGATGGCCTCGGTTCACGAAAGGCTGATCGAACCGATGCGGGCAGTTATCGGCGAAACGAATCTCGGCGTCTTCTATTTTGCATGGGTCGTGCCCGGCATTGTATTGGTAGTTTGTCTGGGATTCTTCTTCCTAAGATTTTGGTGGAACCTGCCCCCGAAAACCAGAACTTGCTTTTTTATCGCCGCCACGCTGTACCTTGGTGGAGCAATAGGGATGGAACTTCTAGACGGTAGCTTTGCCGAACTTTACGGAAAAAAGAATTTGTCCTACATGCTTCTTTCAAGCCTAGAAGAGAGTCTTGAAATGGCCGGCATCATCGTTTTCATTTATGGTTTGCTTGGATATATTGCTGAAAACACGAGGACATTGGTTTTCCGGTTTGGCGAAGGAGCGGGGAGCTGAAACGGCACTACGAGTAAATACCCCACCACACAAAGATATGGATCAACAATTATCACTAAATCTACTAAACAAGACCACTTACGCGCGCGAAGACGTAATCAAATACTATCGCGTGGCCGACACTCTCCTTGATGCGGAAAAAGTTCTTTTCGAAAAGCTCTATCCTGTAATTAAAGACTCTAAGATCCTTGATATCGGGATCGGAGGCGGAAGGACAACAAAACACCTGCTAGATATAAGCGGAGATTATACCGGCGTGGACTACGTGGCAGAATTCGCAGAAGAAACCGGTAAAAAGTATCCCGCCGCAACGATACTGTGCCGCGACGCGACGAATCTATATGATTTCGCAGACGGAACCTATGATTTCGTTCTGTTTTCGTACAACGGCATCGATTCAATATCAAACGACAAACGGATGCTGGTGTTAAGGGAAGCACATCGCCTCTTAAAACGCGGGGGAATATTCATGTTCTCGTCCCACAATCGAGACTATCGATACTTCAATAAGTTCCCTTGGCAGCAAAAGTTTCACTATAGTACGAGGCACCTCATTTTCCTGCTACATTGCATGTACCATCTGCCGAATCATTACAGGATGAAGAAGCACGAAATCTATACCGATGACTACGCGATTATAAATGATGGCGATCACCGTTATTCGCTTCTGCTGTATTACATAAGTATCCATAAGCAGTTCGAGCAACTTAGTGATGTTGGCTTCTCTGACCTTGAGGCCCATGACATAGCGGGGAATCGTGTAGAGTCGGACACTACCTCGCATTGGATTCATTATCTCTCGAAAAAGGTATAGCAATCCGATTGAGCGTCGTCAATCGCCTAATCCGTAATAATCCTGGAAGTTAGCCTGTTTTGGCACTTTAGAGAACCTATCGAAGGTTCGTATAGGTTCTTTCCGTCATTTAGGGTGAAATATGAGTGTAGCAATCATTACGGGGTGCTCCGGTCTGATCGGCAGTGAGGCCGTAAAATTCTTTCATGCCAAAGGTTTTGATGTTGTCGGGATCGATAACAACATGCGTGAGTATTTTTTTGGCGATGACGGGTCCGTGGATTGGAACACCCGCGCATTAACCGACTCGTTACCCCGCTTTGTACATTATTCTTCCGACATCCGAGACCGCGATGCGATGGGGGCTATTTTCCGAAGATATGGCCGCAATATCTCCATCGTGATCCACGCCGCCGCTCAGCCCAGCCACGATTGGGCAGCTAAGGAGCCAATAACCGACTTTGAGGTCAATGCGATGGGGACGCTGATACTGCTCGAAGCCGTTCGAGAATCCTGTCCGGAAGCACCGTTCATATTCACCTCTACAAACAAAGTATACGGAGACACGCCGAATTTGCTCCCGCTCGTCGAAACAGAAACGCGGTGGGAAATCGATGAATCTCACCCGTTTTTCGAACATGGCATCGACGAATCGATGACGATTGATAATTCGAAACATAGCGTGTTTGGGGCAAGCAAGGTCGCGGCGGACGTAATGACTCAAGAATACGGCCGCTATTTTGGTTTGAAAACGGGCGTTTTTCGAGGCGGATGCCTTACGGGCCCTGCTCACTCGGGAGCGAAGCTGCATGGATTTCTTGCGTATCTTATCAAGTGTATTGTTACTCGCACACATTATACGATCTTCGGATACAAGGGGAAACAAGTTCGTGACAACATCCATTCGAGTGATCTAGTAAAGGCGTTTTGGAGCTTTTATCAAGAGCCCAGGGCCGGAGCGGTTTACAACATGGGCGGTGGCCGTTACAGCAATTGCTCGGTTCTTGAGGCAATAGATCTTGCTCAAGAGATGGCCGGAGAGGAAATGTTATATAGCATTTCTGAGGAGGCTCGTGAGGGGGATCATATTTGGTGGGTTAGCGATACGCGTCGATTCCAGACGGATTATCCTGAGTGGAGCCATGAATACGATCTGAAATCGATCATTGGAGAGATAGTTGCCGCGACTAAGGAAAAGCGTTACGAAGCGAAGTTCGAACTGGTAGCCGCGCGATGATAGATCTGGGGAAACACAACATCTTGGGCATCGGCGTCAGCGCGGTCGATTACGATTCGGCGACTGACAAGATCATTACCGCGGCAAGGACACGACAGCCTTTTGCTGTCAGTGCCATGGCTGTGCACGGTGTGATGACCGGAGCTCTCGATGCGGTTCACCGGCATCGCTTGAATCGGCTTGATCTCGTAGTGCCGGACGGCCAGCCCGTTCGATGGGCGATAAAGTGGCTGCATAAGGTTGCCCTGTCGGATCGAGTTTACGGGCCTGAATTGACCCTAAGGGTGTGCGAGGCCGCAGAGAGGGAGGGCCTCAGCATCTACCTTTATGGCAGTCAACTCGACGTGCTTGCGAAGCTGAAAGAAAATCTTCGGAAAAAGTTCCCTGCACTAAAAATTGCCGGCAGCCAACCGTCCCGCTTTCGGCAAGTGACGGCTATCGAACAGACCCAAATTGCTAATGAGATCAACGCGAGCGGTGCGTCGATAGTTTTCGTTGGTTTGGGATGCCCGAGGCAAGAAACCTGGGTTTTTGAGTATCGTGAACTGTTAAAAATGCCTTTATTAGCGGTCGGGGCTGCCTTTGATTTTCACGCCGGTACGGTTTCACAGGCGCCGTCGTGGATTCAGCGTAACGGTTTCGAATGGCTTTACCGCTTTATACAGGAGCCTCGCCGGCTCTGGAGGCGCTATACGATCCTGAATGCTCAATACGTCGTATTGATCGCCATGCAGTTTGCCAGACTTCGGCGGATAGAAATTGACGATACTGTTTCGCCGACTACTCAAATGCGGTTTGGGTGATTACTCGCATGAAACGATTTTCCAGAATTACGCGCTCGGCGACGGCTTGGTTCAATGGTCGCTCAGCGGCCCGGATGTTGCCGCTTGCGATACTATTCGGGTGTTTCTCGCTTTTGGTCGGTTGCGAAACGGCAACGATCGCCGAGAACAACCTCCCCGAAAAAAACGCTGCCGCTCTCGAACTCGCAAAGGACAACATTGAGAAATACCGCAAAGGCTCGGTTCGGATCAAGCTCGTAGGCGCCCGTGGAAAACCGACAGCAAACGTGAGCCTTGATATTAAACAGGTCTCGCATAGTTTCAAGTTTGGATGCTATTTGAAAATAGATGACCTCGATCCAGAAAAACTACCCCTTTACAGCGAACGGTTTAAGGGTCTTTTTAATTACTCGGTCATCGGAAGCTATTGGAGCAATATCGAAAAGAAGGAAGGCTCTGCTGACTGGTCATGGTTTGACCGAGAAGCGACATTGAGCAAAAACCTTGGTGCAGACCTCGCCGCGGCTCCCGTACTATGGGGCACCAACAAATATGGCCGGCCTAAATGGCTACCCACGAACAAAAATGATCTACTGCCGATCCTTGAACGACACGTCAGATCGACAGTGTTGAGAAATACCGCCGTTTCTGATTTCGAGGTAGTAAATGAACCTCTATCACGGAAACCCGATGGCTTTGCGGAAACGGGTTACCTTCCCGCAGCATTCAAATGGGCGAAAGATGCCGCGCCGTCAAAGCGTTTGTTAATAAACGAGTCGGGGATATTCGGAGCGGACAACCGCAGCTACAACAGCGTAAAGTACTTCGATCTGTTGCGTTCACTGATCACGAAAGGAGTGCCGATCGACATCATTGGAATTCAGGCCCATGCACAGGGCGACTGGTATGAACCGGCTGATGTTGCGGAGAGGCTTGCCCAATACGCTACGCTTGGTAAGCCGATCCAAATAACCGAGTTCAGCGTGCAAACCCACGATTTTGACGATCGAACCGTTCCACTTGCGATCGGAAGCAAGTCAAGAAAAGGCCAGTGGACTGCCGAAAGTCAAGCTGAGTTTTACCGCGAGTTCTACACCGTTGCTTTCGGAACGCCTCAGGTTGAGGGGATCGTTACCTGGGGCCTTGATGACGAACGTGCGTGGCTGCCGGGTATCGGTCTGATCGATAATGCGGGCGAGCCGAAGCCTGCATATCGTGAGTTGGGTCGGCTGATCAACCAGGAATGGCATACACGCCTCAATGGAAGAACCGACGCGGCGGGCTCCTTTGATCTGCGTGGCTTTTTTGGAGATTACGAAGTAACAATAAAAACCAAGAGTGGGAAAACAAAGAAAATGAGATTCAAGCTCTCGCCCGGAAGAACAAGCGACTGGATAATACAGATCGATGATTGACGTGATGAATACAGAAGTTCTAACAGGAGGAAGTGGAATAATCGACAGCATTGCGGCCGAATGGGGGGAACTGTGCGACGAGGGGGCCAGCAACGAGCCTTTTCTTCGTCCGGAGTGGTTTTCTGCCTTCGTCAGGAATTTCGAAAATAAGATCGATATTCTGACCGTCCGCCGCAACGGAAAACTTCGGGCGGTGTTGCCAATGGTTACGAAACGAGCAAATCTACATGGGGTTCCCGTCCGCAATTTGCAGGCCATTTTCAATCTAAACACCCAACGATTCGACCTCATACATGGGGCCGACGAATCAGAGAGAGGGGCGATCGCTCAGGCGGTTTGGGAGAAAGTACGAGAAATTTCGGGATGGGATGTATTTGAAGCCCGCCTCGTAAAAAAAGAGAGCTGGCTTGGTGACGTCCTCGCCCTCGCCGCTCGTGAGGGTTACCAGATC
>JBGTII010000225.1:0-21050 GCA_041745735.1 Pyrinomonadaceae bacterium
CCGCGATTTCCTGTGCAAGTGAGCAGTTCTTATCGCACGGTAGAACAGCCGTTACGCTTAGCCCGAGGTCCTTGCCAATCGACTGGGCAGCAGTGACCGCCTCAAGCGAAGTCTTATTTAGGACGCAATCTTTGTGTTCGATAAATACGAGGATGCTCATATTACCCGCACCTCCGTTTTTAATTTTTCTACCAGCTCGACCGCACCGGCCTTAGCGTCGCCGTTGCCGAGGAGCTGTGTTTGTTTAGTCTTGAGCGGCATATAAACTTTTTCGATCTTTGCTGCAGAGGCAAATGCCTCGACCGAAGGCGTGACCTCACGGACTTCCTTACTCTTTGCCGCCATAATACCCTTAAGTGAAGCGTAGCGGATCTGCGAGATGCCTGATTGGATCGTCATAAGGGCAGGCAGCTTATACGTGAACCACTGATACCAGCCACTCTCAAGCTCGCGTTTGACGCGGAGCGTGTCACCCAGGCTTTCGCGATCAACCTCGATGACGATGGTCGCGTGCGGTATGCCGAGCAGCTCAGCGAGAATCACGCCCGTCTGGCCGTAGCTAGCATCATCCGACTGCAAGCCGGTAAAAACGAGATCTGCATTCTCTTCGCGAATTGCGTCCGCGATGGTCTTCGCGATCTGATAAACCGAAAGCGATTTCGCGTCATCGACAACAACGTGGATCGCGCGGTTTGCACCTCGTGCAAGTGCGTCTTTGATGACGGTCTTTGCCGATTGCGGACCGAGCGTACAGACGACAACCTCGCCCTCGCCTTTTGCTTCGACGGTGCGAAGTGCCTCTTCCAAAGCGTAGCCGTCAGACTCGTTTGTCTGCTGAGCAACATCCGCCTCATTTATCCATTTCTCGTCGCCCGCGATCCGCAGGACCGCATCCTTGTTGGCGACTTGTTTCATTAGAACTATTATTTTCATATCAAAAATGAATGGTCATTCATTTGTAGGATATAAGAAAAGCGTCCCGACCTCAATTGAGCCGAGACGCTTCCATGAACCTACTATTCACCGTATCGTTTGAAGATCAAACACGCGTTAGTCCCGCCAAATCCAAAGTTATTCGATAACACGTAATCGACACTAGCATCACGCGGAGTGTTCGGGATGTAATCGAGGTCACAATCGGGATCTGGGAATTCGTAGTTGATGGTCGGCGGCAACTTGTTTTCCATCATCGCTTTGACAGAAAAGACTGCCTCAAGCCCCCCGGCAGCACCGAGAGCGTGTCCGGTCATAGACTTGGTCGAACTAACCGGAATGCTGTAAGCACTATCGCCAAACACTTTCCTTATCGCCAGCGTCTCAAATTTATCGTTATACGGTGTCGAAGTTCCGTGAGCGTTTATATAGCCAATATCGTGCGGTTCAAGTCCTGCGTCTTTCAACGCCCTTTGCATCACGCGTATCGCCCCCGAACCGGTCTCATCCGGCATCGTGACGTGAAATGCATCGCCGCTCATCCCGTAGCCGACGATCTCCGCAAGGATGTTGGCACCGCGAGACTTCGCAAATTCCAATTCCTCAAGGATCAACAAACCTGCACCTTCGCCAATGACAAAACCATCGCGTTCGAGGTCGAATGGCCGCGACGCGTGTTTTGGATCGTCATTACGCGTCGAAAGAGCCCGCATCGAAGCAAACCCCGCAACCGACATCGGCGTGATCGCGCTCTCGGCTCCGCCGCAGATCATTGCGTCGGCGTCACCGCGTTCGATAATGCGAAAACTATCGCCTATCGCATGAGCACCTGCCGAACAGGCCGTCGCCGTCGCCGAATTTGGCCCTTTCGCACCGTGACGGATCGAGACGTTGCCGGCGGCAAGATTGACTATCGCCGATACAATAAAGAATGGCGACACGCGATCGGGGCCGGAATTCAAAAGCTTTTCGTGCTCACGCTCGATCGCCCAAAAATCACCTATGCCGGAGCTGATATACGTTCCGACCATCTCCGCGTTCGATTCATCGATCACCAGCCCGCTGTGCTTCATCGCTTCGTCCGAAGCGGCGAGAGCAAAATGCGTAAAGGCCCCCATCCGGCGCGCCTCTTTTTTATCGAGAAAATCGAGGGCGTCAAATCCCTTCACTTCGCAGGCGAATCTAGCCGAATACCTTTCAGCGTCAAATTTCGAGATCGCATCCGCACCGCTTACGCCGTTCATCAACGCGTCCCACGTAGTAGGCACGTCATTTCCGACAGGCGTAACCAAACCGAGTCCTGTTACAACTACTCGACGTTTCATATCTTTGTGAATCGTGAAATAGTGAATCGTGAATAGATCTAATTTCTATTCACGATCCACTCTTCACTATTTACCAACTAAGCAGCTTTGTGCTGCTCAACATAGGCATACGCATCGCGAACGCCCTGGATCTTTTCTGCATCTTCGTCAGGAATTTCGATATCAAATTCCTCTTCGAATCGCATCACGAGTTCAACGAGGTCCAGCGAATCCGCACCGAGATCCTCGATAAACCGTGCATTTTCTGTAACTTCAGCTTCGTCCACACCTAGTTCGTCGACGATTATCTGTTTGATCTTATCTGTACTTCTGACATATTTTCTCCTTAAGTATTTATAGCGTCTCTATAGTATTTCTTAGACTCTCAGAATTCTCAATGTTGGAATAGACGACTTCTTTGTTTATCTGTCTAACCAACCCCGTCAAAACCTTGCCAGGGCCTATCTCAATAAAATTTTGAGCACCCGCTACCGACATATTCTCAACCGTTTGCAGCCAGCGAACCGGCGATGAAACCTGTTGTGTGAGTTTCTCACAAACCGCCGTAGCATCTGTATTTGCCGCAGCGTCAACATTGTGAAATACCGGAAATATAAATTCGCCGCATTCCAATGCCGCTAGATCGCTTGCGAGCCGTTCCTGTGCCGGCATCATCAATGCACAATGAAAAGGTGCCGAGACGTTCAATCTGATCGCCCGCTTTGCCCCTTTTTCTTTCAATATCTCACAAGCTCGGTCAACCGCGTCGCTGTTTCCCGCAATGACGATCTGCGACGGCGAATTGACATTCGCCGGCGAACAAACTTGCCCTTGTGCGGCCTCAGCACAACCAGCCTCGACCGTTGGAACGTCTAGCCCCAGTATCGCCGCCATCGCTCCGACACCGACGGGAACGGCTTCCTGCATATACGTCCCGCGTTTTCGCACCGTCTGCACAGCGTCCGCAAAATCTAAAACCCCAGCAGCGACCAACGCGGAATATTCACCAAGACTGTGCCCCGCGACCATATCCGGTTCCGGCAATCCCTCGGCACGAGCCACAGTATATGCGGCGATCGACGCAGTCAATATCGCTGGCTGAGTATTTGCGGTCAATTGCAGATCGGCCTCGTCGCCCGAAAAACACATCTCCGAAAGCGAAAACCCCAACGCATCATCCGCCGCCTCAAACACCTCGCGTGCAGCAGCAAAATTATCAAATAGATCCTTTCCCATTCCGACAAATTGGCTGCCCTGTCCGGGAAAAATGTAAGCGATTTGACTCATTAATTACTTTCTAGATCTCAAAATTCAAATCTCAAATTTGAGATCTAAAATCTTATAACGGTTCCGCCCCACGTCACGCCGCCGCCAAATGCGGTGAGCAATACCAAACTGCCCTCGTGAATACGGCCCGATTGGATACATTCATCCATCGCGATCGGTATCGACGCTGACGAAGTATTGCCCATCTCGGCGATATTTGAATAAACCTTTTCTTCCGGCACATTCAGCCTCGAAGCGACTGCATCGGTGATCCGCTGATTTGCCTGATGCGGGATAACGAGGTCGATGTCATCGACCGTGTATCCCGCTTTTTCGACCATTTCCGCAGAAATATCAGCCATCGAACGCACAGCAACCTTGAAAAGCTCATTGCCTTTCATCTTGAAAAAATGCTCGCGATTGTCGATAGTTTCGTGGGTCGTTCCCATTTTGGTGCCGCCGCCGGGGCAATAAAGCTGCTCCTCGTAGCGACCGTCGGATTTGATCTTTGTAGCGAGAATCCCTTTGCCTTCCGGCACAGGTCCGAGCACCGCTGCTCCGGCTCCGTCGCCAAAAATTACGCAGGTTCCGCGATCCGTATAGTCAACGTACTTTGTTAAGACCTCGGCGCCGATGACTAAAGCATATTTGATCTGTCCGGTCTTGATCATCGATTCGACCATCGTTATGCCGTAGAGAAAGCCTGAGCACGCAGCAAAAACATCCATACCGGCGGCGTTGACCGCACCGATCTGGGCTTGAATAAGAGCTCCGGTTGACGGCATTATTTGATCCGGCGTGGTGGTCGCACAGATGATGATGTCGATGTCTTCGGGTTTGAGATTGGCTCGCTCGAGAGCCTGGAGCCCCGCACGGGTGCCGAATTGCGAAGTATATTCGTTATCGGCAGCCTTGTGCCGCTGCTTGATGCCGGTGCGCGATGTTATCCACTCATCGTTGGTATCGACCATCTTTTCCAGATCGGCATTAGTTAAAATGCCCTCCGGATAAGAGTGTCCCATCCCGATGATTCCCGCATTATTCATAAGTTATGAGTTTTTAGAGTTTATTGAGTTCCTTGAGTCGGAGTCAACTTTCAACTCAATAAACTCAACAAACTCAAAGAACTCAGCAAACTTTTACTCTGCGTTTTTTACATCGATTATCTGCCGGCCTGTGTACATACCGGTCTTAGGATCGATGCGATGCGGTTGCTTTGTTTCACCCGAATCTTTGTCGGCATAAAACTGTGGCGTTTTCAGAGCATCATGAGCGCGGCGCGTACGCGTGCGTGCATGTGAGTGTCGTCGTTTTGGATTTGGCATAATTAAAACCTCAAAAGGTCGGCCGCTGTTTGGCGGCTATTTCAAGTTCTTTAGTGCGGCCCATCGAGGGTCAATAACGTTTTCTTCGCACTTACAATCTATCAAATTTCGGTTCCCGCCGCATTGCGGGCACAAACCTTTGCAATCTTCTGTGCAGAGCACCTTTTCGATCATCGCGAGTATCAACTGCTCGCGAACAACCTCGCTCATGTCGAGCTTGTCGTCTGTGATGAGCGATTCGTCGAGTTCCTCGACCGCAAGCTCGATCTCATCGTTTGTCGGCTCGTCAGCTGCATCGACAAACACGGCCTCAAACTCAATGTCGATATCCTTTGCGACCGGCTCAAGACAGCGGCTGCAATCGGTCGAAACCACCGTCCTAATGTTGCCTTTGACCCGCGTTCGCGTGCCGTCACGACTGATCTCGCCGTTAAACTCCGCGTTCTCGGCCAGCTGCATACCGTCATCGAGATCTATATTGGCCGGCTCGAACTCGAGTTCGATCGTCTTCGGATTTTTTCCAACGCTGGCCAGATCGATGATCATTGTCAAAAGGTTTTCATTTTGCCAAAACTTCGGTAAAAGGCAAAACGATAATTATATCGTCTTGAACCAAACTGTCAAACATTTAGCTGCACGAAAAAGCCATTAGACAGCTTTCGACCCGACCGCATCATCGAGATTCTTAAATCCCCGCTCCTTTAATATCGTTTTGAGCCCGCTTGTAATGTCACTCGCAAACGTCGGCCCGCCATAAACAAATCCGGTGTAAGCCTGTATCAGCGACGCCCCCGCAACTATCTTTTCAAACGCATCCTCGGCAGTAAATATCCCGCCAACACCGACGATCGGCAACTTCCCTTTCGAATATTTATAGATACTCGATATAACTTCGGTCGAGCGTTGCTCCAGTGGCTTTCCACTCAATCCGCCAACTTCATCAATATTCGATTTAAGTCCGTCCCGCGAAATAGTCGTATTCGTCGCGATAATGCCGTCGATCTGATGCCGCAGGCAGGTATCGACGATTGATTCGATCTCGGCTTCGCTCAGGTCCGGTGCGATCTTTACCAGTAGCGGTTTTCTTGTGCTTGGAGTCCCGCCTTCAGGCGGCTCTTTTTTGTCGGCAGCAGGCCGCCTAAAGGCGGTACTCCTAGCACTATTTTGTTCCTGCAATGCCCCCAACAACTCCTCCAAATTCTCCGCTTTCTGCAACTCCCGAAGATTTGGCGTATTCGGCGACGAGATATTCACCGCAACATAATCCGCGACCGGATGCACAACATCAAGAGCTTTCAAATAGCTTTCCGTCGCTTCTTCGTTCGGGACATTTTTGTTCTTGCCGATATTTACACCGACGACGCAGGCCCGGTTGATCTTTCTCAACCGCTCTGTCACCGCTGCCGCACCGTCATTATTAAAGCCGAGCCGGTTTATTAACGCTTGATCGTCAGGCAATCGAAAAAGCCGCGGCTTCGGATTCCCCGGCTGCGGTTCGTAGGTGACCGTTCCTACCTCAACAAAGCCAAAACCCAACGATGCCAACTGCTCGACGGCAACGCCGTTCTTATCAAAACCCGCAGCCAGCCCGAGCGGATTGGCAAACTTTAGCCCGAACCGCTCTATCTCACTAAAACCCTCAACCCTTGCATCAGAATAAAACGGCGATGCAAGCCCCATTTCGAGGGCTTTTATGCCGATCTCATGCGCCCGTTCGGCGTCTAGGCCAAACATTACGGGACGCATTATTTTCTGCCAGAGCTTAGACATCACGCTTTAGATTTTAGTGAATGGCTGGTTTTATACAAACTTCGAACCTCAAACTTTGAACTTTAGACTAGCCTTTGTTACTTTTGTACTCGAATGGGTAACGAAATAAATTTGGTTGAAAAGTCCAGGATCATGGACGCGGCGGCGATGAAACGCGCTTTGCGGCGGCTCGCGACTGAGATCGTGGAGAAAAATCAGGGGGCAAAGAACCTGTATCTGGTCGGCATCCGACGACGCGGCGTGCCGCTCGCCGAACGGCTCTGCGACAAGATCGAGGCGCTCGAGGGTGAACGCCCGCAGTACGGCATCCTCGATATTACGCTTTACCGCGACGATCTATCGACCGTCGGAGCAAACCCGGTCGTCAATCGTACCGAGCTCGAGGACGACATTGACGGTAAAAATATTATCCTCATCGATGACGTTCTCTACACCGGCCGCACGATCCGAGCCGCTCTCGACCAACTGATGGATTTTGGCCGCCCGAAAAAAGTTCAGCTCGCCGTGCTCGTCGATCGCGGCATCGAGCATCGCGAATTACCGATTCAGGCCGATTTTATCGGCAAATACGTTTCGACCAAGCAATCCGAGATAATAAAGGTCATGCTTAAAGAGTTTGACGACGTTGAGGCAGTTGGAATTTTTGAAAGACCGTAAGCAGGCTGTATGGCCTGCTTTTTTTGAATGGAAAAACCATTTCGCAGAAGAGATCTCCTCGGGATCCGCGGCCTGACCGCCGCGGAGATCACCGGCATTCTCGACACTGCTGAAACTTTTAGCGAGATATCGACCCGCGAGGTCAAAAAGGTGCCTGCACTGCGCGGCAAGACCATCATCAATCTCTTTTTCGAATCCTCGACCCGTACCCGCACATCTTTTGAACTCGCGGCAAAACGCCTTTCAGCCGACGCCGTCAACATCAGCGTTTCTTCGTCGAGCCTATCAAAGGGCGAGACCTTGCTCGACACCGCTCTCAATCTCGATGCAATGGCTCCCGATTGTATCGTGGTTCGTCACGGCTCGGCGGGCGTGCCTCATCAGCTTGCCAAAGTGAGTAAGGCCGCGATCGTCAACGCCGGTGACGGAGCGAACGAGCATCCCACCCAGGCCCTGCTCGACGCGATGACCATTCGCGAACACAAAAAACACATCGATGGACTCGACGTAGCGATCGTCGGCGACATTCTCCACAGCCGCGTTGCACGGTCAAATATTCACCTGCTAACAAAAATGGGAGCAAAGGTTCGCGTCGCGGGACCAGGAACGCTGGTGCCGACTGATTTCGCTCACCTCGTAGAGAATGGCCTTACTGTTTGCCCGCACATTGAAGACGCCATCGTCGGTGCCGATGTCGTAATGATCCTGCGCATCCAACGCGAGCGTCAGGATTCGGCGTACTTCCCAACGCTGCGCGAATATTCGATCCATTACGGCCTGACAAACGAACGCCTCGATCTCGCGAAAAAAGACGCGATTGTCCTTCACCCGGGCCCAATGAACCGGGGCATCGAGATCGCATCTGAGGTCGCGGACAGCTCGCGTTCGCTCATTTTAGATCAGGTAAAATACGGCGTTGCCGTTCGAATGGCGGTTCTTTATCTCGCGACCGGAGGGACGGCGACCGGCTCATAATTTATGAAGTTCTTGATCAAAAACGGACATCTTATCGACCCTGCCGCGAGCGAAAATACCGGCATGAACGTGCTCATCGAAGACGGCAAAGTTGCAGGGTGGATCAAACCAAATGATGATCAACCGGGCGACTGTGAGGTTTTCGACGCCGCGGGTTTGCTTGTTGCCCCCGGTTTTATTGACATGCACGTCCACCTGCGTGAACCGGGACAGGAGCATAAGGAGACGATCGCGAGCGGTTGTGCGGCGGCGGTTGCGGGCGGTTGGACAAGCGTTTGCCCGATGCCAAATACGCATCCGGTCAATGATAATGCCGCCATCACGCGGTACATGATCGAGCAAGCCGAACGGGCGGGGCTCGCAAATGTGTTCCCCATTGGGGCGATAACAAAATCCTCAGACGGCTCAGAACTTGCCGAGATGGGCGAGATGAAAGCCGCTGGTGCTGTGGCCGTTTCTGACGACGGACGTCCTGTTCCGAACGCCGGGATCATGCGGCGTGCCATGCAATACGCAAAAGATTTTGACCTGCCCGTGATCGATCATTGCGAAGACAAATCGCTTTCATCCGGCGGCGTGATGCACGAAGGGAAAATTTCCTTGCTGCTCGGCTTGAAAGGAATGCCCGCCCTTGCCGAAGACCTCGACGCGGTTCGCGACATTATTTTGGCAAAAGATACGGGAGCCCACATCCATATCGCCCATGTCTCCACAAAAGGGGCTATCGACGCTGTTCGTCGAGCTAAAGCCGAGGGGCGCAATGTTACGTGCGAGGTAACGCCGCATCATTTTACGCTGACGGATAAAATTATTGAGGGCTACGACACCAACACAAAAATGGCTCCGCCGCTGCGATCCGAGGAGCATCTTGAGGCAATAATCGAAGGCATAAAAGACGGCACGATCGACGCCATCGCGACCGACCACGCTCCTCATCACGCGGACGAAAAAGCTCTCGAATACGACCGTGCCCCGTTTGGCATCACCGGCCTCGAAACCGCAATCGGCCTAACTTTCGACGAGCTTGTCCACAAAGGCGTCATAGACCTCGTCCGGCTGGTCGAGCTGTGTTCGGCAAATCCTGCAAAGATTTTTAAGCTGACAGGACGCGGGACGCTCACACCCGGCTCGATAGCAGATGTGACCATAATTGACCCCGAACTCGACTGGACGTACACTAATGCTGAATCTCGTTCGAAATCGCGAAATTCGCCATTTGACGGTTGGAAATTTCGCGGGGCGGCCGTCGCAACCATCGTCGGCGGTAAGATCGTCTATAAGAGGTAAAATTTACAATCTAACGGAGAAAATATGAAACTGAAGCTTTCAATCGCTATCGTTGTTTTTGCATTCACGTCCTCAGCCTACGCTCAAAACAAAAGCATCTACACGAGCACAAAGACCAGTGCCTGCCGCACGATCTCGTCAAACCCGGACGAAGCCGGCTCGTACGAAGGCGAATGTGCCGGAGTTGGCGGATACAAGGTCCGGCTGCTTGAGGGCGACATCCGCCAGACGATAAATATCATCACACCGGCGAAAAAAACATTTGAACTCAATTTCTGGGGCTTTTACAGCGGTTTTTCGGCGATAGGCGAAAAGATCGAGTGGCGAACGAAAAAGGGAGTCCCCGTCGCGTTGATCGCTCGCTATAATGTGGCCGGAGCCGATGATTCGGCTAAGAGCACGTCGTATCTGATGATCTCAAAGATCAGCAAGACCGAGTCGTGCGTGGTCGATGTCATCATGCCAGGAGCAAGACAAAACGAAGAGGCCCGCGTTTCGGCTGACGCAGCATCGACCAAACCCTGCAAAACACAGAACTAGATATTATTGATCAATCATGGAATTCCTCTCTGACCCTCAAGTATGGATCGCGTTTGGCACATTGACGTTGCTCGAGTTGGTGCTCGGTATCGACAACGTTATTTTTATCTCGATACTCTCCGGCAAACTGCCGCCCGCTCAACAGGCAAAGGCTCGCTACATCGGCCTCGCTCTCGCTCTTGGCATCCGTATCCTGCTGCTGCTTTCACTTTCGTGGGTGATAGGCCTGGTTGAGCCGCTGTTTAGCGTTTGGGGTAAAGGGTTCTCCGGCAAAGACCTCGTCCTCCTGATCGGGGGATTGTTTTTGATCGCCAAGAGCACTCATGAGATCCACGGCAGCCTCGAAGGCGAAGAGGGACACGGTTCCAAGAGATCGTATTCAGGTTTTATCAGCGTTATCATCCAGATCGTGCTGCTCGACATCGTGTTTTCGCTTGACTCGGTCATAACGGCCGTAGGCATGATCTCTACGACCTACGGGCCAAACGGTATTTATATAATGATAACGGCGGTCGTGATCTCGATCATCGCAATGATGCTGTTTGCGGGTTCGATCGGAGCGTTCGTCCAACGGCATCCGACCATCAAGATGCTCGCACTTTCGTTCCTGCTACTTATAGGCGTAATGCTGGTCGCCGAAGGGTTCCACCAAACGATTCCGAAGGGTTACATATATTTTGCGATGGCATTCTCGGTGATCGTCGAGATCCTAAACATGCGCCTACGCAAAAAGGCCGATCCGGTGCATTTGCACAATCAATACTCGGACGAGGATGAGAGAATTGCGACCGGTGGATGATCTCTTAGGTGCCGGGTGAATGTGTTTAGCGGTTAGGCAAAAACGATATTCGATTCGAGTTCTAAGCGCTCACGCGAGATCGGATGTGTGAAAGCGAGCCGCCATGCGTGCAGGCACAAACGGCCGAATTCCCTTCCGCCCCGCTGTGTATCACCGACGATCGGGTGCGCGATCAGCGCGCAGTGGATACGCAATTGATTTGTCCTGCCCGTCACCGGCTCAAGCTCGATGAGCGTCGTATCTGCGTGTCTTTCGCGGACCCAAAACCGCGATTCCGAGTGCTTGCCGTCCTCTTTGACGCTCCATTGTTTTAACTCGGCGAACCGTCCGATGGGAGCTTCGATCGTGCCGTCATTCTCTTTCACGATGCCATCAACAAGAGCGAGATAGCGTTTTTCGACGTGTTTTTTCATCAGTGCGGAGCACATTCGACGATGTGCCACAGCATTTTTTGCCACGATGACGAGCCCCGATGTTTGTTTATCAAGTCGATGTATTAAGCCGGGGCGGATCAAGGTGGGCGAGTCGCGATTACAGTGATAAACCAGTGCGTTCAACATCGTGCCCGTATTTTCTCGGTGCGACGGGTGGACGAGCATTCCGGCGGGTTTATTGACGACGATTATATCGTCGTCCTCATAAACGATATCAAGCGGAATATTTTCGGGCCGCATCGCCGTTTCACGCGTCGTATCGACCGTGATCTCGATCAGATCGTTTTCACGCAACTTGTGGCCGATATTCTCATGCCGCCCGTTGACCTCGCATCGGCCGGTTTTGACGATGTCGCGCAGATACATTTTGCTCAAACCGCTAAAATGGTCGAGCAAAAAATCCTCGAGCCGCATTTTCTTTGCCTCGAGCGGAATTTGTATTATCATCCTTTCATCCACACTCGATATTGTAGCGTAACCCAAATAAATAGGCGGTTCACCGTTTCGAATTGTCGCGACCGGCCATAATACCTATAATCAATTGTCCTACAATTTTGTCGCAAAATGATCCGCAACGAGATAGACATTGTTTCCCAAATAACCGCCGTCACGCATGACCTAAAAGGCATCCGAACGGACAGCACCGCTATACTCCAAATTTTGACGGATGAAATGTCAGCGGCTCTTGGCTTTGTCTGCCTGCGACACGCCGGGACGGGCCAGATCGACGTCATTGCGGCTGCCGGTATGGAAGCCGTCACCTTTCGCCGCCTTGAGGCTCGTGCCGCAAAAAGCGTGCTCGTCCGCGTCATGGAACGCTCGTCACCTCTGTTCTTTTCCATTGAACACGAATCGACGCTCGTCTTTCTCGACGATGGTTCGCCTCGCATTATCGCGTCCGTCCCGATCAAACTTTCAGGCGCTTGCATTGGTTCCATCTCGCTTGCTTTTAGCGAACCGAAAAATATCTCAGACCGCGATATCGTTAGAATGCTTGAGATCACCGCCGCTTTGATCGCCCAGCTCCTGAGGGCCGACCGGCTCGAACGCGACGAAAGCCGTAAGCTCGTAGCCGAAAATGTGCACCTCAAGCAGGAGCTCAAGGAAAAGTATGACTTTGGCAATCTTGTCGGTAATTCAAGCCCGATGCGTCAGGTCCAGGATCAGGTCACGCAGATCGCCCGTTCAAATGTCCCGGTGCTGCTACGCGGCGAAAGCGGTGCCGGTAAAGAGCTGATCGCAAAAGCTATTCATTACAACAGCCTTCGGTCTAAGCGTCCGTTCATCAAGGTAAATTGTGCCGCATTGCCCGAACCGATCATCGACGGCGAGCTATTCGGTTATGAGAAAGACTCATTTGCCGGCGCATCGAAACAAAAACGCGGACATTTTGAGTTGGCAGATGGCGGAACGCTCTTTCTGGACGAGATCGGCGATCTACCGATGCATACCCAAGCAAAATTGCTCCGCGTCATTCAAGAACGTGAGTTCGAACGCCTAGGCGGGGACGAAACTTTCCCTGCAAACGTCCGGCTTGTTGCTTCCACCAACCAGGCCGTCGAGGACGCCGTCGCGGACGGCAGATTTCGCGAAGACCTCTTTTACGCTCTAAATGTTTTCACGATTTTTCTACCGCCGCTCCGCGAAAGAAAGGCGGATATTCTGCTGCTTGCCGAGCATTTTGTTGAAAAATATGGAGCCGAGCATAATAAACATATCCTGCGGATCTCGACGCCGGCCATCGATATGCTGACGGCGTATCATTTTCCCGGCAATGTCCGTGAGCTTGAAAACGCCATCGAACGTGCCGTGCTCGTGTGCGATTCAAACGTGATTCACGGCCATCATCTGCCGCCGACCCTGCAAACGGCCGAGGTCAGCGGAACACAAGTGAGGGGCACGCTCGAATCGGCGGTCGCGGCGTTTGAACGCGACTTGATACAAGACACGCTCAAATCGACCCGCGGCAACATTGCTAAGGCCGCCGTGATGCTCGACTCGACCGAGCGGATCTTGGGCTATAAGATAAAGAAATACGGCGTCGATCCGCGACGATTTAAGCAATGAAACGAGACGAATTTTTGATGAGCAATCTGCCTGACGCAGAATCGGCACGTCGGTTTCTCAGCCAGTTGGCGGAGGCTTATCCGGCGGATTCGGCAAAGCTGCTCAAAAACGAAGGGCTGCTTTCCGACGTTTTGACACTCGTCTCGTTCAGCCCACTGCTGGCGACAACGCTGCTGCAAAACCCTGATTATTTTTGGTGGCTCAACCGTAAACGGCGCGAATCCGGCGTTCGCGGCAAAGACGAGTTGCTCGAATCGCTCGCCCGTTTCACCCTGACAAATTCGCAGCTTGAGCCGCAGGTTCTGTTCGCCAGATTTCGACGCCACGAGCTGCTCCGCATTTATCTACGCGATATCCGGCGGCTTGCGACGATCGCCGAGATCACAGAAGAGATCTCAAATCTCGCCGACGCGATACTCGAATCCGCTCTTGGGCTTGCCCGCCGCGAGATGGACAACCGTTTCGGTCAGCCGCAGGAAACCGATGACAAAGGCCGCTTTGTTCCCGCGCGGTTTTGCATAACGGCTCTCGGCAAACTCGGCTCACGCGAGCTTAATTATTCGTCGGACATCGACCTCGTCTTTTTTTATTCCGACGAAGGCTCGACCTCCGGCAGCGGCACACGCGGCCAAGTTACGAACCGCGAATATTTCGTCAAACTCGCCGAATATGTGACCAAGCTCGTCGGCCAGCAGACAGGCGAAGGTGCCGCCTATCGCGTAGATCTCCGCCTGCGTCCGCACGGCTCGCTCGGGGCTCTGACGATCTCGCTCGCCGATATGGTTCGTTATTACAAGACCGAGGCGAGGGCGTGGGAGCGGCAGGTGCTGATCCGTTCGCGAGGATGTGCCGGGGACGTAGAGCTGTTCAAAACATTCTTTTCCGAGGTTGAGAACCTTGTATTTTCTAAGACAGAAACCGTCGAGACAGCTCTTGCTAATGTACGGCGTTCTAAAGATCAGATCGACCTCGAACAGATCAACCGCCGCGGCTTTGACGTCAAGCTCGGACACGGCGGTATCCGTGAGATCGAATTTCTTGCCCAAGCACTGCAGCTCGCCCACGGCGGCCGCGATAAATGGCTTCGCAGTCCGCATACCCTTATCAGCCTCGTACGACTCGCCGACCGTAAACACCTGACCGAATCCGATCTGACCGAGCTGACCACCGCCTACACGTTTCTGCGACGGACCGAGCACATACTCCAAATGGAAAACGGAGTCCAGACGCATACAGTGCCCGACGACCCCGATAGACGCGATCTGCTCGCCCGCCGGATGAGCTTTGCTGAGGGCGGTAATTTTGAAAAAGGGTTGGCCAAATATACTGCAAACGTCAGCCGTATTTTTACAAATGTTTTTGGCGAAGCTCATAAGGTTCCCGACGAGATACACACGACAAGCGACGTACCGACTGCCAGCGAACGCTCACGTTCGCACGTTCTCACATCGATCGAAAAATCGGAGATAGACTTTGATCCGTCCGGCAAAAATGTCACCGTACTCGACCGGATGGCTGAGGTTTCGCCGCATTTTGCATCGATGCTCGCTGCCAATCCGCATCTCGTCGCCGACCTCCCCGACCCCGAAGACGATTTTGTCGAGCCTGACTACGCGGAGCAGATGATGGCTTCGGTCGAATCCGCCCGCGATTTCGGCCAGCGTTTGTCGGCATTGCGGCGAACGTGGTCGTACTGTTTATTGCAGATCGTCGTGTTGGATATTTTTGAAAAGATAACCATCACTGAGGCAAAACGGCTCCAGACAAAACTTGCTGAGGCAAGCGTTGCGGCTGCTCTGCGTGTTGTCCGCGACGAACTCGCCGTCCGCACAGGCAACACCGGAAGTCCGGCACCGCTAGATCTCGCTGTACTCGCGCTTGGCAAACTCGGTGGACGCGGACTCGATTACGATTCGGACCTCGACCTCGTAATCGTGTATTACGATCCGAAAGACATCATGGCCGAGATCACGCCGGGGGAATTTTACAGCCGTGCGGTCGAGCTATTCGTCACCACTCTGTCGTCGATGACCCGGGACGGCAGTCTCTACCGTGTCGATCTACGTTTGCGGCCGTTTGGATCAAAAGGGATGAGTGCGATGTCGATCGACGCGTTTCTCGGCTACATGGCTGAGACGGCGGCCGTTTGGGAAATGCTGGCGTTTGTAAAACTAAGGATGGTGGGCGGAGACGCGAGCATTGGCTTAAATGTCGAAAATGAGACCCGTCGCATCATCCACGAACGCGCCACCGCTCTGCCCCACGAAGAACTGCGTGACGAAACCCTCCGCGTCCGTCTCGCCCTCGAAAACCAACGCGTCCGCACCCGCCGCGGCGGCGACATCGATATCAAATACGGCTCCGGCGGAATGCTTGATGTTTATTTTGCGATGAGGTTTTTGCAGCTTCGCGACAACGTGCCCGATGCTTCCGGGTCAGAACCGGGAGCGGTAGTGACTGGGTTCTTAAATGCAAATGACCGCTCAACTATGTTCATGCTCGAACAACTTGCCGCCAAAGGCTCGCTGTCAACAGAAATCTACGCGGAACTACTAGCCGGATACAACTTTCTGTCAAACCTCGACCATAATCTGCGTCTCACGATAGGCCGCACTACACGTGTTCCGCTCGGCAACGAGAACGCACTCAAAACCATCGCCACCCGCATGGGACTCGCCTCGCCCGCCGATCTGCTCGAACAACTGACGCTTCACCGGCTTGCGATCCGCTCCGGTTTCGAGAATATTCTCACTTAAAATAAAAAGGCGGCCTACTGCAATACAGCAAGCCGCCTTAAGCCAACTGACAACCTCTACTTTTCTTTATCCTCATTCGCGACCTGTATTGCCGGCTCGATGATCGTGTAAGCGGACAGCAGTCCGTCCTTCATATTAAACAAACGGCCCGAAGCATCATCAACCTCGTAATCCGGCTGTTTATCATTAAAAACGATCTGGGTCTGAGCTTTGCCGGTCAGCAAGTTGACGCCGACGAGGCCGGAGGCTTTGTCGTCTTTGCCCTTTTCATCCTTGGTCTTGAGCGTCGTCAGCACGTAATAAACGTTGCCGGATTGCTTGCCAGCCTGATATTTCGTCCCCATGAATTGCTGATAGCTCGACATCATATTGAGAAAGCTCGAGTTTTCATTGAACGCCGAATTATAGTCGCCGCGAGTGGCGTAGCTCGTCTCGATTCCTTGCGACATAGCCGCCGCCGTGATCGTCAAAGCGGTCATCACGATGGATTGCCAGCCAGATATGCCCGGAGCGTCGTATTTAGTGGACCAGGCGATGTCACGCGTCTTTGGATCAAAGCCGATCAGATGCTGCATACCGCGAACGACCACGGTGCCGTTCTCCTGCCTGACGAGCGAGATAGGGTTATCTGTCGTATCGGCACCTTTCTTCATAAAGCCCCCGATACCGCCAAAGGCGATCGCCGCTACCTTGCCTGCCGTTGCACCAGCACCGACTTTAAACTTAAATTTGAGCGGCAATTTATAAGCTTCTTTGACCTTGCCGGTCGAGGACATATCCAATCCGATCAGGTTCTTTTCATCGGCGATCATGACGGTGTTGGTGTCGGTGAGGATCATCATGTTCGTGATCGAGCCCTTTGCACCGGTGTAGATCCAGTTCGTCTCGCCCGAGTTTTTGTTGAGAGCGACTACGCCGATCGGGTCTTTCTTTGACCATTCGCCCTTTTTCCACTCAAAGAAAACGCCGCCCATACGTCCGTACAGGACGTCGCCTACGAGCTGCATCTCGGCAATGCCGCCCTTGCCAAAATCCTTGGTCGTCCACTTTACGCTGCCGCTGTTTTTATCGACGGCTCGGATGATACCTTTTGCCGATGTATAAATGACATCACCGTCAAAGACGATCTGGCCGTTGGTATTTTTAAGACTGCCGTCGGTCACATCATACAGCGCTTTCCATATGAGCTTGCCGTCGGTGAGGTTATAGCGATGCAGCCCCGCGTAGGTCATGTAGATCGAGTCTTTATCGACGATCGGCGGATTTTCGCCACCGAGATCAAACTTGTCGCTGCGTCCGCCCCCGGCCCCCAGAAACATCGCACTCGCCCCGCCGCGTTTCTTTTTCTCAACGCCGTAGAGATCAACCTTTTCGGTGTATTCGTTCTGCCATAGCAGGTCGCCGGTCGAGAGCTTTAACGCAAAGATATCGGGCTTGTCCTTGTTCATGCGGTTGTCCCGGATCGTCAGGAATATAAGCATGTCCTTGGCATAAACGGGCGTTACCTCGACCGTAAAGCCCAGCATCTTTTCCGTCTGCCAAACCGTCAAGCCGGTCATCGTGTCGATGGCGGTGAGCTTTGTCTTACGCTGTGCCCAGCCGGAGTTGTCCGAGATGAGCAGCAAAGGCGTGCCCGGGAGTTCGGTGTATTCATCTTCTTTGATCTCGCCGAGATCGGTGCGAGCCCAGAGCTGCTTGCCCGTCGCACCATCCAGCATCACGACGCCGGTCGGCATTCCGGCCGTGACGTTCCCCGTTTCCATCAGCGAATACCACTTCGCCCCTTTAAAAGTCCAGATCGGCGTATCCGCCGCAAAAGCACTCGGCACAAAAGCCGCCGCAGAAAGCATCATCAAAAAGCCCGCACACGCAACGCGTACCGCAGTCTTATGACTAATGAATCGAATTGCTAAATTCATCCGTAGATCTCCTGATTATAAAAAAATTGAAAAGCTGAAACTAATTACGGCTAAGTCTATCTGTAAATAGGCAGTTACGCAAGGAACGATCGCTCAAGTGCCTACGCACTCGTGCTTCTTTTTTCGGTTTCTTCGAACCAACACCGAGTACAAAACTGGTGTTTTTTCCGTTTCCCGTGTGTGTATTCGGCGGAGAGCGGCAGTTTGCGGGCGAACATCTGCTGTTCTTCGGTCAGGTCGTCCCAGCTTTTTATCTTCTCCGAGCGGCAGCGCGGACAGGTATTTTCAGTTGAGAAGTCCATTTGTTATAATATCATTAGTCGAAATATCTCCCAATATTATCAAATATGTTCACAGTCAAGGCGGGTTACAGCAGCGACATTGAGGTCAGGACTAGTATCGACAAAGTGCGGGAATTTTTTGCCGATGTCACAAATTTTGCTGAGATGATGCCCGGCGTCGAGCAGATCCACACCGACGCCAAAGGCATTGCTCATTGGAAAGTACAGGCCTCGGTGCCCGTCATTGGACAGATATTACAAAAATTTGCGGTTGAAATGGCGGAAAATAGCGAAGAGCGTATCGAATGGTCGCCCCTGCGTACCGAGGCCGAAAACTTTTTGCGCTACTCCGCCGATTTCCTTGAAAAAGCAAAAGACGTAACGCTCGTTCACTTTTCCCAAGCAGTCGAACTCCGCCGCAAAAAAGCCGGCGAACTCCACTCCCTCGCATGGCTCGCCGGCGAATCCCTCATCAGCAGCGAAATGACCAAAAGCATCACCGAAATGATCAAAGTCTTTATCGGACGTGCAAAAGAAAAACTCGAACGATAGTTTGCCCACGAAACACACGAAAGGCACGAAATTAAGAAGTACTCATATTTCGTGGCTTTCGTGTGTTTCGTGGGTAATTCTTAGGTAATCGCTCCGCCGTCGACTATCACGACCTCGCCGCTCATAAAGCTGTTGCGGTCGCTGACCATAAAGGCGGCATATTCGGCAAGCTCTTCGGGGCGGCCGACGCGGCCTTTTGCGACCCAGAAATCGTGCATTTGCAGCAGGCGTTCAGGCAGAGTGTGGCCGAGGTCGGTGTCAAAGATACCGGCGGCGATCGCGTTGACCGAAATACCAAAATTCGCGGCTTCGCGTGACAGGCATTTGGTAAAACCGATCATCGCGGCTTTTGACGTGGCGTAGTGGACCGATGTCGGCAGACTGCGAATCGCTCCTACCGATGTGATATTCAGTATCGAACCCACTTTCTCGCGGATCATCTGTTTGTAGAAAGGTTTTGTTACGGCAAACAGGCTTCCGACATTGGTCTCGACCACCCAATCCCAGCTTTTATCGGTCGTCGTTGCAAAATTATCGCCTTTGTTTACAGCAGCGTTATTGATGAGGACATTGATCGGTCCCCACGCGTCTTTGATCTCGCGGGCGATGTGCTTCATGCCATAGCGATCCGTCACCGAGACCTTGTAGCTCAACGCACGGCGGCCGTGAGCCTCGATCTTGGCACGGACCTCGTCGGCCAGGTCGTCGCTCGAATGATAGTTAAATGCAACGTCCGCACCCTCACGGGCAAAAACCTCGCAGATCGCTGCACCGATACCTCGCGTTCCGCCAGAGACAAACGCACGTTTTCCTTCAAGTAAAAGACTCAAAATACTTTCCCTCGCAAAGAAATAAGGTTAAATGTAGGTAACGAAAAAGGCAAAGATAGAAAGGCAAAAGTAAAAAGGTCAAGGCAAAAACTCTGCAGTGGATACTGCCTATGCCTACTGCGACTGATCATACCGGCGGAGCGGCTGCTTGAGCCTTTGGCCAAAGAGCGTTGATCTCGCGAACGATCGATTCGGTCGAATTTGGCATCGTCATACCCGCGGTTGCGATCTTCATACGCGAATACTCGCCTTGATTATTCACAAGATTGCGTATTGTCGGGACAATGTCGCTCGAACGTTTAAGCAAGATTCCGGCACCGCGTGACTCGATAAGACGCGAAGTACCCGCTTCTTGAGGCATTGGCGGCGTGGTCGCGTCCGCAATTATCGGTAAGCGACACGCGAGAGCCTCAAACGTGGTCAGTCCGCCAAGTTTTGAGATCATTACGTTAGCCGACTGCATTAGTTTTTCGATCTCATCGGAATAGCCGATGACCTTTACCGGGAATTTCGCTGTCTTCGCGATCTCCTCAGCCTCAAGTCTCAATTCTTCATTCTTACCAGCGAGGAATATTGCTTGAACGTCAAGTTCACCGCGAACGAACTCTCTGAATATCTTTGGAATATTGCCGCCGCCGACCCAACCGGCATTTACAAACACCGTAAATTTATCCGGGTCGAGGCCATATATCCGTCGGGCGCTCTGGGCATCTTTTTCATCGATCTCGTGAAACTTAGGATCGACGGGCATTCCTGAAATTTTGATACGATCGGGCGAGATACCGTAATCGACTAGTTGCCGCTCGGCGTCCTCATTTGCCACCAGATATAACGAAACATCGTCACATGCCCAACCTTTCCAAAACCCATAACATGGGTCGGTCACAACAGTTACAAGCGGAACCTGATCTATTAGATTAAGCTCGCGTAGTATACGAGCAAAGATGTGCTGCGTGAGGGGATGGACACTAACAACGATATGCGGACACCATTTTTCAAACTGGCTGCTTACATATCCGAACACCCGCTTGTAAACAAACTCCCGCGTCTCAGGCCTGATCTTGTTCATCGCCCAGTAAAGATATTTCATCCAGTGCTGCTTATTTTGCAGCGTCCAGTTGTAAACGTTTACCAGTTTTTCCGTGATGTGATGCGAATCCTCGACAGCCTTGATCGTACGGACCACTGCCGATTCACCTTTCCAAAACCTCTCGACGCCGTCAGCAATTGTTTTCGCCGCAGAGCGATGCCCACCACCGGTGTCGGAGGAAATGATAAGGATTTTTGGCGTGTTAGGCTGCATCTAGGGGCGGGATTCTTATGCCTTTAGAGCAACTTCCTTTGCCGCAAGAAAA
>JBGTII010000226.1:0-18529 GCA_041745735.1 Pyrinomonadaceae bacterium
CGGAGCCGGAGCCGGAGTTTATTGCGCCCATACAGGCACCTCCTCGATCGACTTTTGAGCCTCGGGCGTAACGTCGAGGATCTCAATAGCTTCGGTTAAAGTGACCCGATCGACCGCCACGGGAAACTTGCAATCTTTGGGCTTTTTAGTTCCCTCTTGCGCGAGCTGCGACAGCGAAGCTGCCCCGGCCCAATACCATAGCCGACGCGCGTTGGTCATTACGACCTCTTTGCCCTCGCGGCTTTCCAATGTACCGGCAAATACTCCTGCCGTGTAGGTTCTGCAAATTACGAATTGTTTTGACATGTTGTCTCCTTGTTTTTGGTTTTAGAATTAGAAAAATCGAACTTTCCCCTTGTAGAAACTTGTTACCTATCCCGACGAAGCCAGCGGCTGGGCCGTGTGGCATCAGGTAAATAGAGCGGGTGCCACGGTTGGCCGATGGTGATCCGCAGATAGTGAAGATCGTATTTATAGAGCAAGCGTTTTACCGCTGCCGCACGGCAATTAAAGCCGCCGTGACGTGACCAGGCACAGACGATCAGCGAGGCGTCGGCTGCGATCTTGAGCAGCCAGCGGTCATTGCCGAAACCTATCGGATCGGACGCTTTTGCCGCGACGTTGAAATCGGTAGCACGGTATGCAAACAGGTTGGTGATGCACATCGCGTCGTAGCCCCACGAACGGGCAAATTTTATGCATTTGCGGACCGTGTTATCGTCCGCGGTTTCGTCGGCGGTCGATGGATTGAGCATTACGAAATTGACGTATCTATGCCCCTCAGACCATCGACGCCAGAGCGTGTAACGGTAGATCCGCGAGCGGCTGAATGTTGCCGATCGGGTGTTGTCGTCGAAAAGTTTGGGTTGTGAATCTCCGTGCATGATTGACTCCTTTACGCGGCGGCTTTTTCCTCTTTGTTGGCGGTGAAATCAAGGGCTGCCTTTGCTATGGCTCGAATGGTCGGATCGGCTAACTTGTCGTCACGGATCTGCAAAAGGGCAAATTCGTAATGAGCACATTCACCATTTAGCTCTTCGACGGCAGAGTCGGGTGAGCCTTCGAGCAGATCATTGACGATCTCAACGGTCTTGACCCATGACGTATTGTGTTTGAGATCAAAACCCAAACGATCGGCATAACCGGCTTGGTGGATCTGGTTTAGATTGGACGCCAGCTCATTGACTCTGTCACCAATTCCACTGGATCTTGCATTCCAGCCAGCCGTGAAGATGTCAATTTGCTCGGCAGTGTAGCCCTTTTTCATAAGGGATTCGGTCGCTTGTTCGATATTCGTGATCTTTAACATTTTCTGTCTCCTTACAATTCAAACCACCACGAAATTAACGTGGCGAGTCCCAGTGAAATCAGCAATAAAATTGCCCACAAAATACATCCAAATCTCACATCTTCTGCTGTCATTGGATTTTTGCATCCACCTGCTCCATTGCTCATATTTGTCTCCTTTACGCGGCTTTACCGAAGTGTTTGTTCATTTCCTTGCGCCAGTCGTCGGGTTGGACGGCGGCTCCGGCTGCTCCCACCACCTCGTCATTCGAAGCGAATGCCACTCCTCCTCGGGCAGGAGGAGAGCTAAGAATTGGCTCGAAATAGACGAATATACCGTCGCCCTCTTTGTTGCAGATCTCGCGAGCAGTATCGAGAGCGATAAACGAACCTTCGCTTTCGGGCAGCTCCGGCATCATCCGCTGGCAAAACTCTGATCCCTGTTTTTGGTCGTAAAAATGGCACTCGTAGCATTTCTTGGTCATGGTGTTATTCCCTCGTCACGGACCTCTTTCAATATCTCTTCCAGATCCGTAAATTCGTTTAGATAAATACGATCGACCTCACATTCGACTGACCCGACGACGCCGTCATAGCAGCCAGAGATCTCCTCGAGTAAAAATTTGATCTTCGCGATGCGTCTCATCGCGAAGTTATAAGCCTTTTTTGGTGTCCAATCATTCGGGTACGCGTGGATCATGTCGCGGCCTCCTCATACCCAATTTTTTGGGATGTTACTTCAAATTTGTTTGAGATCGCTTGAGCTAGATCGATATTTGCGGCAGTGGCAAGAAGATCGAGGTAGATGTAAATGTCGGCAAGCTCGTCGCCGAGATTCGTCTGTAAGAAAGCTCGATCTGTGTCATTGCCCGAGTTTCCACGCGTGCCGTCTCGATGACGGTTGAGTTTCTTAATAATGTTGGCCGCTTCGCCGACTTCGCCAGTCAATGCGGTCATCCAGTCCGAGAGCGACCACGCATTGATGCTGTGGCCGAATCCGTTTTCTGCCTCGCAGCGTAAAAGATTACGTTTGCTGAATCCGCGAATTTTTATATCTGTCATGGGTTGGTTTCTCCTTAAATTGCGTGTTACGCCCTTACTAACGTGCGGGCTTCTGCACCGGATCGATTGGCGGTCCCCACAACCACGTTAGGACCGCCGCTCGGTGTACAAATAGATCACTGAAACATTGCCGCATTTCCAAGGCATGTACGGCGCGTTTTGCCCATTACGATCATTACTTCGGGTAGTCCGAAGGTTCCCAAATGACCTCGACAACGACCGAATCGTCTGGCAGCGAATAACTGCCGACGCTTGGTGAACCAAGTCCTATCGTGACTTTGTCCCAGCCCGGACGATCGCAGCTGTCGTCATTGTCGAGATAAAAGGTATGTCCCTCATAGATGACCTCGACTGCATTTCGTCGCTGCCCCTCAAGATCGGCGCACCACCAAGTGGGCTGGATCGATTTGCCAACAATCACAATTACCTTTCGTGCCCATGCGGACTCACCATTCCAACGTGCATTGATCATTAGGCCGTCCTCCTCATGCCTAGGACCTGCTGGCCGGTGGAGAGGGATTTGAAGTACGGCATGGATACGGTGACCATCGGCTCCTCTTCCTCAAACGCATGCATTAGGGCACCGTTTACGAGGTTGCCGATGGCGAGCGGTGTCTGGGCGTTGATGGCGATGCGGTCGATGGCTTTGGGTTCGATCAGCCGATCGATATCGCCGCCAGCGAGGGTTAGCCGGTGGGCGATGTAATCGCGGGTGGAGCCATTGAGCGGCGGCATGTCGACGATCTGGACGCGCTGACGGATCTCTTTGAAACGGACATCGCGGAGTCGGCTATCGACAAAGCTGGGCTGGCCGAAAAGGATCACGCCGAGGAGCCGCGAGCTGCGGCCGTTGGTCATTTCCCAAAAGTTTTTGAGGCTGCTGATCACCTTGTCGCGTAGGCGGTGACACTCGTCGAGGACGATGGCGACACCGATGCCCTCTTGCTGCATCTGGGTGAGGACCTCGCGGATCCGCGTAACGCGTGCCTCTTTGTTTTGCGGTATGGTCTGGCCGAGCTCGGCGAGGATCTTGTTGGCGATGCCGTGAACGGTGACCTCTTCCATATCGAAAAACTCAGGGTAGAGCAGCTTTGATTTGCTGGCGTTCTCGTCCGCCAGTTCGGTCGCAACGCGGAGCTTGAGCAAGGTCTTACCGGTGCCGACGCCGCCGATGACAGCGACGAAACGCTGGTAGAGCACGGCGTCTTTGAGCCGGCCGACGACGGCCTCGATCTGAGGGTTGGTGTAGATCTCTTTGGTCTCGGGCAGATGATCTACGTCGAACGGGTCGCGGTTTAGATGGAAATAGCGAATTGCCTCCGGCGACAGAGGGCAGCGGTTTGCGATCATTTTGATGTACTCCTTTGGGTCGAAAAGATTGGAAAGCTCGGACTCGATCTCGGTCGGCATGTAGCCGCGGTCTTCGAGGTATAGGACGAATGCAGCGGCAAGGATCGGACGGACACGATCGATGACCTCGGGGCTGCACTCAGCGTGCAAAAGGCGGAATGCTTCGGTTTTTGAGAAACGGGAGCCGACCATCTCGGCGAGACGGCGTTGGCTGATACGGTGGTCGTCGCAAAATGCTGCGACGGCGTGACAAAAATCGTTTTGTTCGGGCGAAAGGGCTGACGGGTTGCTGGGCATTTTACATAGCTCCTTAGACTGCTTTTAACATGCGGACGCTTGTGTCGGCCGTCCGGCTTTCGATGGCCGTTTCTATCTCGGACTGGAGTAGCCAACACTCCTCGTCGCGGGACGTGAACAGCGAATCCATAAATGATTTGCACTCGCTCTTGGAGGCAAATTGAGACTCGTAACGGCTGACGGCTTCCCAGAAGTTGACGGCCGGATTGTGGGCAGCAATCGTGCGGCCGGGGGCCTCGCGTTCGACACGCTCGACCTCGACCGGCTGCTCGGGTTTTGGAAACTTGGCGACGTTGGTGATCTCGGCAGCGACGGCCTCGGTCGGTGCGTCGAAGAAGCGGATCGGAGCATCTAACACCCCGTCAGCCGAAGCGGCTGCCACCCCTCCTGTCAAGGAGGGGAGCCCTGCACGGATACGTTTTGCATCCTCTTTGGCCAATGCACGGACCTCTTTGCGGAGACGGTTGGCGTCGGTTTCGCGGGTGTTTTTGAAGTCACCTGCGGCGTCTGCTTTCTGGTCCTCTTTGACCACGTCATACTCGATGCCGTCGAGGCCGAGGACCGTGAAATACTCTGCGGCGTCCGGGAAAACGACACGCAGCTTTTGACCGATCCAGTTGGCGAACGGGTACATCTCGCTGGTGGGCAATTGATATGTGCTGCCCTTGAGACGGAAGCTGAGATCGCCCTGGACCTTGACCTCAAATTCGTCGGCCATGAATGCCGATCGGAGCGTGGCGTAATCGAGGCGGCGGATGACCGAGAACGTGCTCTCCCACCGCTGCAGAGGCGTCTGGCCGGTCTCGCTGTGGACCTGATTATTGAGCTTGCGCATGACGCCAGCGGCAAAGTCGTTATTCAGCTCCTCAAGGCTGAGGTGGCCACGCTCGGCGATATAAATACCGATGAATTTTTCGCACTGCTCGACGGTCTGATGGAGACGCTCGACCTTGCCGGTTGCGCGTGCATTGCCGGGTAAGTGGAACGTGTTTTGATAGCCGCCCTGGTCGATCAGGACTTTGTTAAGGATCTCGGTCGTTCGCTGGTTGCGGCCAAACTTGATGATGGCGTCGTTGTCAGTGTAGAGAGTTTGCGGGACACCCATCTCGGAATACGCCTGTAAAAGGAAATCGACCACATGCGACGAATTTGGTTTTGCGACTCCAACATATCGCACAAAGCATCGTCGAGAATAATCATCGACCAGGGCAAAACGCCAGACACGGGTTCGGCTGGCTTTTTCGTTCTCATGGTTTTTGCTGACCTCCAATGCACTGACACTGATGATCCGCCGTGTCGTATGGTCGTACCAGCGTTCCTTAACACCGGATATATCAAACTGGAACATCTCGCCCGGAGCCGACGCCTCAAAGCGGCGATGGGGCACGACAGCGTTGCGACGGGCCTTTTTGCTGAGGCCGCTCTCGTTGAGATATTTGTTGAGCGTCGGAAACTCGACCGGCACATCCATGCCGCGATCGCGGGCCATGGCGATGGCCTCGGACGGCGAAACATCGTACTCAAGCACCCAGCCGGAGACGAGCCGCAGCGTCGGGTCGGTAGTGATATCGACCTTGCGGTTGCCCTTATCGGTGCGAGTTTTACGTTTTGGCCTGATGTCCGCTGTCATGTCGTAGATCGCCGATCGGCTGATATTGCCGTCGAAATGTGCAACCAAACGGTCAACCTCTGCCGCGATCTCCTTAGAGCTGCGGCACCGCTGGATGCAATCTCGTATTTCCTTTTTGGCGTTTTCGCCGAGTACAGTTCTGGTCATTGGTGATGGTCAATTGTTAGAACGGCGAGGCTGAAAAGGGCTGATAAAACAGCCTCGCCGATGTGGTTTAGGCTGCTTGTTTTTCTCTCCGTAATTTGGTCAGTGACCGGAAATTGATCAGAAGCCGGTGCAGCTCGACATCGTCGAGGTCGGACGCGGTCTGACGGCCGGCGTAATTTTCGGCCAGGTAATTGCGGTACTTGCTCTTGTCGCCATCGACGATCAGATCAAGCTCGGTCGCGAGGATATGGATCTCGGCATATACGGGTTTACGCGGATCGCTGCGGGTGTGGCCGTCAGCGATCTTGCCGGTGTCGCGATACTGACAATGTGCCGCGTGAAGATCGACGCCGACATTGCGAATGCCCTGGCGAAAGCAGCGTGACGTGGCGAGCCCGAGAGCGACCTGATCGTTATCGACGGTCTTGCCGCCAGCCATAACGTCGCCGATCGCACAGGAGCCGATCGAGCCGCGTGAGCGTCCGTCCGGCAATATCGTCTTGCCAAATACGGTGACGGTTTTGCTGTCATTGAGGATCTCGGTCGGTGAGATATCCGCGATGTCGGTCAGGCGGAGCGATAAAACGCTGATGGCGTTGTGATCAAAGATCGGCGTTAGGTCGCCGCCGTCAAAGCTGATCTGCTCAGGTGACAGGCCGTGCATTTTGACGTACTCCTGGACGATGGCCGCCTGTGGTTTTGTAAATGTGTCTTTCATGTAAATTTCTCCTTTTGTGTAATTAAAGTTTGGCGGCTAATGCACCGTCGTTATCATCGGCGGTCTCAAGGTCGAGATCGTCGAGGAACTTGCTGGCAGCCTCACCAAAGCTGTCGCCCTCGACGGCGACTGGTGAGCTGCTCTTTGTCTTGCCGGTCGAGTACGCAGCGGCGAGAAGCTCGCGGGCGGCGGCGTGATCCTCAAGTACGGCATCGCGAAACTGGTCTTTTTCGATGGCTGAGAGATTGCGGGCAGCGTCGGCCAGCTTGGCCGCGGCAAGGTTAAACTCGACGCGGGCGATCATGTGCGGATTACCGGCAACCTCGGCGATCTTTGATGCCCGTATGCGGTCGGTCTCGGCGTGGGCATCGCGGATCTTGCCATCGGCCTTATCAAGCTGATCTTTCTGACGGTCGATCTTGATAGACTTTTCGGCGTTGGCGTCCGCGAGAGCTGAGAGCGTTTCGAGGAGACGTGTGCGGTCTGACAACTGAACGATAATATCGTCGCCGCCATCGGTGTGAACGATCGCGGTGTCACCAGAGATCTCGACATTGCCTTTGCCGAGGAGCTTACGCCGACGCATCGACATGCCTAGCTCGGTCAATAGGTCGAACATTGCTTCGCCCTCTTTTTCGAGCAACAATTTACGCTCGTAGAACTGAGCTTTGGACATTGGCGAATATTCCGATTCGTTAAGAAAATCAACGAGGGTGGCAAAGCCGAGCGGTTCGAAAAGCTTTTGCTCGGTGAACATGATCAGCGATTTGATAGCCTCCGAGTCGAGAACTTTCGCGACTTTGTCAGCGATATTGATGCCGCCAAGGACGAACATTGCCCGCATCTTTAGAGCTTCCTGGTGGGCGTCCAAATGCTGATCCAGAGCTTCCCCTGCGATCTCATCTTCGGCCTCGGCGATTCGTTTAGATAATTTGTCTTTCAAGTCGTTTTCTCCTCTTTAAATTCCGATATCGGAATTTAAAATCTCCGTATTTGTTGACTCGTGTCAGGTTTAAATTCATGCGCGCATGAATTTCTCAATTTGTTTGCTGCGAAAGGCTCGCAGCGATGCTGATCAAGCGGCGTCCGGCTGTCCATTTGCCGCGTTCGCAGGTTGCGTAGCCGTGGAGACGCAGCGTTTTCAAAGTGCGATCGCAGAGATCGCGGTTGAAACCGGTCCGCTCCATGATCGTGGGAACGGTGACGGGTTCCCAACGAATGCCTTTGAGTGCCTCGATGACCTTGATCCCTTTGGTCAGGGCCTCGATCTCGTAATCTGCGTCCGTTCTATTCGCCATCGTCGTCTCCTAAGATCTCGCCACAGAGAGCACAGAGGGCACAGAGAGCCAAGGCTATGACTGCGGCGGCGAATAATAATACAGGGGCGTTTTTCATGTTGCTTTTCGCTCCTCGACGCGCATATCACGCCAAAAATCCAGTTCGAGCTGCTCGGCAAACTCAGGGTAATTAGCCCTGGCCATGCGGTGCAGCGTCGATAGCGTAGTGATCGGTTCGGCGGTCGCCCGCTCGACATACGCTTTGAAATCGTCGAGATCTACACTGATCCAGTAACCGGCAGGTTTGTCCTTGCGACTGGCGACGGGCAGACACCAGATGTCGCGAAGGAAACGGATCGTCATCGTTACCTTTCGGCGGCGGTTCTCGACGCCATCGATATAGCTGAAATGGCGGTCGGTAAGCTCACGAGCCGAGCAAGGCCGGTCGGTCGAATACTGGGCAATGGTCCGGGCAATATCAAAATGGATAATGTCCGGCTCAAGATCGCGGTGGCGAAGCATCTCGACAGCACGGACGATGCGTGTACCTTGGGCAGACAACGCGGGGTGCGGCTGGCCTAAGGTGATCGCCGGGCACTGCTCAATGCCGCCCTGTGGTGCGTTGTGCAACCCGATACCAAAGCAGCGGTCGCAATATTGCGGTGCCCAGATAAAGGGCAGATCTTGCTCCTGGGCGAGGGTGGTGTCAGTGAACATTTGCGACCTCCTTTGCCATCAGGACACGCTCGGTGATGCGCTTGCTCATGGTGTCCATATCAAATTCCTGTGCGGCGATGGTTGCCTGGTTGGCGAGCTGGACCTTGCACAATTTGCAGAAGTGGGCGTCGGTGCCGACAAACCATTCGTCGCAAAAGATGTCGATCTCGTACTCGATATTGACCGCTTTCCACGTCTCGCAACCCTCACCGTCGCAGCTAAATATAGTGACTATGCCGACTACGCTCATATCTGCACCTCTTCGACCTCGCCGATGATCTCGGCGTCCAGGATGCTCTCGGTGACGTGCTCGATCCCGCGTCGGTAGCCGATCGGTTCACCGATGGCATAGCCCATCAGAAAGCCGACGCAGATGCAGCCCAGGACGATCATTGCCAAGCTGACGAAATACCATTCGGTTGGTGTCATGCCGCCTCCTTGACCCGGTCGCGGGCGTTCATTGATTTGAGGGCCTCGATCACCTTGTTGCACTGAGCGGTGGTCTGAGGGGCGGAGCGTTTGATGATCCGCATGCACAGGCTGGCGAGGCCGATCTGGCTCATGTTTCGCTTGTCAGCGAGATCTTTCATCAGGCGGAGCTGCTTGGCGGTCACGAGCGTTTTGACGTTAGCCTTTTGCTTGCGGTAGTTTTCGGTCCGCTTGGCGACGTGGCCGCTCCCACCACCCCGTCCGGCAAGGCCGGCCACCCCTCCTCCGGCAGGAGGGGAGCCAAATGCTTCGCCGCCGAGCTGGACGATGAGGCCGTTAGCCTCGTCAAAGGAAAGCTCTGACAGGCGTTTGCCCGCCATTTCCATCAGGGACTCTTTGTCGTGGCCACGCTCACGGCCTAAGCCAAAGATGGCCCGGAGCTGGTCGGTGGTTTTGGGTGTAACTGTCTGCATAAATCCTCCTAAGAATTTTTTAGCCACGAATGGCACGAATGGACACGAATCTAGGAAATGCCCTTACTCCGTGCGGGCTTCTGCCACGGATTGGGACATTGTTTTCTCGACCTGCTTGATCGCGAGGTCGGCGGCATCGCGGAGCTCGACCAGCTCGCGATGGGTTTCGGGTGTGCAGCCGTGGACGTTCAATGAATTGATCGCCTGGGTTGCTTCGGTTAAAAGGGTGGCACCGGTCGCCGCTTGAGTTTCCCGGCAAGGAATAGGTTTGGCGTGAGTAGCCAGCAGCTCGTCGTGATGGGCATTGATATGCTCGACGATGAGTCCGGTGCCTGACGGATTGACAAGAAAAACGACATCGAGCATCTCGCAGATCCGGTCCAGGATCGAACGCTGGCCGGTCGCATTTGGCTCGTCGTCATCGGACGGACGCCGCCGCCAGCGATTGACGTAGTTAGCGGAGACGCCGAGAAACTTTGCCACCTTAGGGCTTTGCTGCTCGGGGATCGCTTTTTGTAAGACCTCGAAAGATTCCATTTGAGTCCTGGGATAGTCACGTTTTGGCGGAAATCAGACCTCGCCAAAATCGGGCAAAAAAAGATAGGCTTTGACCCTGGATGATCAGAACCTATCTATATCTAGGCAACGAGCCGCATGCGTTCGCGAATGGGCTGTATGTATGCCGGTTTAGCAACGGTGACGTTGTACTTGTCTTTGAGCCACTGAGCATAACGCGGATACCAACGCTGCCCAGCAATCAATTGCCGAAGCATCTGGTCGGCGGCGTTGGCGGTAATACCGGGGAACGCCAGGTTCATTTCGCGGACAATATCGGCAATCTTAAGCCCCTTGTCCTCAAAATGCCGTTTAAGTTGTTTTTCGTTCATCGGAGCTCCAACGGCATTGAGGATCGAATCAACATCTTCAGACGTCGGCAGATCTTCTATGCCTCGATGAGCGGCAATTACCAAAGCCTCTTCAGTGGAAAGGCTGTGAGTTTTTATAATGGCCAATGTGGCCTGAGTCGAAGTGGTTATAGTCATTGCGGTCTCCTGTTTGCAAAGTTATGCGGCTTGACGTACGGCGTCTCGAACAGACTGAGGACGAACAGGACGGTCGATCTTGAGGCCATATTTGGCTTCGACAAGAGCGGCCAGCTTTTCGTTAAACCGTCCGTAATAGAACATGTCGGTCAGCATCGTCCGCAGACTGTCGAAAGTCGCGTCATATTCGAGCTCGATATCGCGGGCGATAGAGGAGATGGTAAGGCCGTTTTTCCAGAGAAAAGTTTTAATTTGTAGTGCGTTCATGTTACTCTTCCTATGCTTGCAACTGCGTTTTCAAGTGAAACTATAAGCGATAGTAAACCGCTACTTTACTAATGTCAAGTGAAAAGTAAACTGTTTCTTGACCCAACAAAAATTTTTGAGCGAATTCTTATTGCATGCGAGGCAAAGAATGCACCGGAAGTTGGGCGTTTATTGGGGATTTCTAAACAAGCGGTATATGACTGGCAGAAAAATACCCCAAGCCTGGATAACCTTATGCGGGTTGCCGAGACAAGGAACACTTCACTTCATTGGATATTGACGGGTCAGGGCGAACGGTCGGCGAGCCCAAAACGCTCTATATCGATGGACGATCTGCTCGAAGAAAAAATCAGGGAAATAGTTCGGGCCGAACTTGCGCAGCACGAGGAAAGTGTAGTAATTTCTCCGCTACGTTCTCGTGATGTAATGCTTGCTCCCAACATTGCTGATGTCGGTGATGACACCGCGGAGGACAAATCACGAAAGACGAATTAAAAAAGTTTAAATACGAACAGGTAATCGAGGTTCCACATCTCGGACAGGTCGGTGCCGGTACAACGGTAGAAATGTTTGATCACCCACGAGCATCATTGATCCTACGTCCGCAATGGGCCTTTGATTACAAAGAGGTCGGCACGGTTACCGTGTCCGGCGATTCGCTGGTGGACGAGAATATCGAGGACGGCGATGTGCTGATCGTCAAGCGCATATTTGAGGAAGCCGAGATCAGATCTGGCAAGCTGGTGGTGGTGCAGCTGCCGACCGGCCGCAGCGTCGTAAAGCGGATCTATTTTAACGGCGAGCAGATCATCTTGCGGTCGTCGAACCCAAAATATAAAGACATGATCTTTGGTCGGGACGAGCTGAGGGTCGAGGGCATTGTGAAAAAGCTGACGCGGGATATGGAGTAGCGAAGGTATGAAAATAAACTTCTTACTGGTTTGGGCAATGGCTATCGCTCTGACGTCGTCAGTCTTGGGACAGCCGTCGCCAACACCAAAACCGATGGCAACGCCACCGCCGAAACCGATGGCAACGCCGGTGAATTTGAAAGAGCCGGCCGCGAAATGCGATCTCGGTATCGAGATGGCACCTGCATTGCGTGGAATCACACTCGGGATGACCGAGAAAGAGGTGGCTGACGTGCTGGGTGCGGAGATTAAATTCGAACCAGATAGCGATGGCTATACACGCTCTACCTTAGTGATCGCCAAACGTATCCCAGGCTTTGAGGGTGTTAATTTTATCGAAATCAAAACGTATTTCGGGAAGATTAGTGAGATTAATTTTGGTTACGAATTAGAATTCAAGTCGCTGAATGAATTTCTAGACAATTTCTCGCCAAAACTCGGGTTACCCCGGGAAGCCTGGCATGGTAACTATCTTGAGTCACAAATGGTTTGTAAGGATTTCGAAATGAAGGCTTCGACGTACGCGCTTCCTAAGCTCGTTATGAGTGATCTGGCAGCCGTAAAGGCGATAACCGCCGCGAAGATAAAAGCGAACGAGGATAAAAAGAAAGCGTTTAAGCCGTGATGAATTGGATATCAGTCAGCAGTGATGATCGCAGGCCGCGAATGACGGCGGAGATGCATTTGGAATGGCAGCGGTATTTGCGGCGGCGGAAGATGGTGCGATGGATCAGTGCAGTCGTGATAGCGATCGTGACCATCGCGGTAGTCAGTAGCCAGTAGTCAGAATTCAGTAAAAGCGAAGGGCCTCGGAAATTCCGAGGCCCTTTTTGTTGTGCAGGTGTGCCGCATATTCATACCCTGGCGGGCGATATTGCCGCAAGCCACGATTCCAACGAGTCCTCGTAAACGACCCAGCCAAAGCGCATCAGCTTACCGTCAAGCTCACGGCGTTCGATCATTCGAATTAGGGTCTGGCGGGATGGCGATTTTCGTAGTGCCCCGCTGGCGACTATAACTCGCTCAACCTCTGCCATGCGGAGGGCTGGACGGATGCGAACATTTTCAGGAAGCGTATCGCTTTCGATCATAGCGACCGGTGAATGTGCGTCCTCGGGAATCGTCAAATTAATATCGATCTCGGCGTGACAGTGCGGGCATAACTGTTTCATTTCAAAACTCCTTTTTTTTAAGCAGCGACGGACATGGATTCTGAGACAAGCTGCTCTTTGAACAGGTTTAGGCTCGATTCCCAGATGTAGTAATTGTGGCCGCTGCCGATCTGTTTGCCGAGCAATAAACCCTCTTCGAACCACGCGATGATCGTATTGCGGCTGGGGCGGCTTGCTCCGTGAAAAAAGTTTGCGAGATCACGCTCGACATCACGCAGCTTTATCAGGCGGTCGTGAGCGGCGGCGGACTGGACGGCGAATAGTGATGGTTGGGACATAGTGTTAAATCTATAAAACTCGCAAAACTCGCAAAATAATCAAATTGAGCAAATCTCGCAATTCGAGCAAAACTGCGGTGCAAAGGCACGCACAACCCCATATTCTGAATACGAAAATGCTGACAGAAATAAAGGGCTGACGGCATTAAGTTGATAGGTGTGGCGGGCATGTAAGTGTCGGTGGAAATATTGATAGCCAAATCAAAACCGATCCGTTGCCCGTCGCACCTATCTTTAGCACAGAACGCGAACGAGGTCAACGGTTTTCTGAAAGTGAACAGTGAACAGCGAATGGTGAACAGTGTTTGAAAGGAAATCTGGGCAATTTGAAATTTGTGATCTGAAATTTGAGAGCCGGACAGGAGAAAAGAGTGTCGAAATTAAGTAAAGCAGCAGTTAAGGAACGATTGGCGGAATATGCCGTGACGATGGCGAAGCTGACGGCGGCGGAGAATAAGCAGAATGCCGAGCTGGACCCGTTTCTGGTCCAGTACAACGAGGACACGGCCCCGATACTGGCGAAGCATGAGAAAAAGCTGACGCCGCTAATCGAGAAACGCGACGAGCTGGCGGCGGAGATCTACGGATATCTGGACGCGCAGAAAAAGGACACGCTTGTCGAAATGGCCGGGTATATTGCCGAGCGGAAAACCCAGACCAAACTGATGCCGCGGGTGATCGACATCAAGAAATTTATCGAGGCCGCAAAGAAAAAAGGCGAGGCGATGTATGCCTGTCTGACGGTCGGTGTGAAAAAGGCCGAGGATCTGATGGGCAAAGAGATCGATCAGATCTCGACACGGCCGGAGAAGACGGAGGTCGTGACGCAGCTGAGATTGAAATAGGTCAGGCGTTCACGGGTGCAGCTCCCGCCGTCATGGAGAAAAGGCTTTGACAGGCCGTCGCTCTCATCCGGCTGCGGCGTGACGCCTGGCAATTTTGGAAGGATAAAGGCGAAGGGATAAAGGAGAAAGTTATGTCGAAGATGGTACCGGGATCAAGGCCGCAGCAGACGCGGGAAGAGACGATAGCGATATTGACGGACGAAGGGGTGTCGTTTGAGAACGAGGTCGTGCTACTCGGTGTTCGCGGGTATTACAAAGACTCGATGGGGGTTAAGGGCCGGAACGATCAGGCGATGTATGACGATGCTTTGTTTGTGATCTCGCCGGACGCGTTCGCTTCGTACAATTTCAATACCGACCCGCAGAAGGCCGGTCAGAAAAAGGCGATGCTCGACGCCGGACATTACAAATTTTACAAAGGGCTGCATAAGCGGAAATACAACGCTCTGCGTCCGTATCCGGAGGGCGTTTCGCTGCCATGTACGCGGGACGGTGTGAAGTCGATGTGCGGTGCGACGAATATCCATAAGGGCGGTTTTAACGATACGTTTTCGGAGGGCTGCCAGACGATCTATCCGGTGCAGTACGACGAGGCGATGCGGCTGATCTACAACCAGATGACCAAATATGGTCAGAAGACGGTCAGGTACATTTTGATCGAAGCGTAGTAGGCAGTTACGAATTACGAATTACGAATTACGAATTACGAATTACGAGGCAAATTATGGGAAAACTTATTGCTCACATTATAGCTATTTTGGTGTTTGTGAATGCTCTGGCAACTCAGGCGGCAACGCTGCTGACGGATCTGGCGACGAGCTGGCCGGGACTGTCGAAGTATGCGGCGTTTAGCATGGCGGTGGCCGCGTTTCTGACGCCGTTTCTGCCGCGTATCCAGAAGATCGGGCAGACGCTCGACAACCTGCCGGGGTCGTCATGGGGGGATTAAAGGACTGGCTGACAAAGGCTAAGATCGGGATCGCTGTCGGCAAGATGGTCGCGACGGGTAAGCCCGCGAAAACGCTTGAGAAGATCGAGCAGGGCGAGGCCGTCGCTGAAAAGGCGTTGGAGATCTTTGACCTGGTCAAAGGGCTCAAGAAAAAGAAGACGTGAAAAACGAGATCTTGGCATGGCTGCTCGGCAGCCTCATCGCTATCGGGTTGATCGGGAGCGCTGCGAGCTTTGTAGCTAACGTGGTGATCCCGGCAGCCGTTTACGTCTGGACGGCGGTCACGGCCGCATTTAACTAACGGTAATGGAACTATCGGAAATTATGTCTCCTTCGGCATTCATCGGAGCTCTCGTCACACTGGGACTCGCCGCGATCGGTTTTATTGTTTGGCTGGTCAGGCTCGAGGGCAAGACGAACGCCAACTCTAAAGCGATCGATGATCTCGACAAGGCGTATGTCAAAGAGATCGCTCAGCTCAAGCGGGACCACGAGTCCGACATCAAGGATCTCAAAGAAGAGATGAAGGACACGCGGGAGCGTTTGTTTAAGCACGTCGCGGATGTGTCGGTCCATCACAACACCGAAGCCGTCAAAGAGTTTCGCGAGAATCTGGACCGGCGATTAGACACCTTTGACGAGAATTTTAAGGATCTGGCACGAAAGCTCAATCACCTGGGCGACCGCGACTAAGTTTCGCCGCAGACGCGGCGAGTGTTGGCTGGCAGCCGAACACTCCGACAAATTATGGCAGTACAGGCCCGGACAGATCCTGAGACTATCAAAGACGCATTTGCTCTGTATTTGAAATACAACGGCGGGCGTTTTGAGCTGATCGAGGAAGAGATGCACCGGCTCGGCTGGGCGTCGTTTCGAAAGCAGATCCTGTTTGACAAGGGCAAAGGCAAAAATGAGCGGATGGGCTGGATCACGCGATTTGGCTGGGAGAATGCTCTAAAGCTGCATGTCGCGTCGGCCGGCACCGCGGCGGAAACGTCTGCCGAATCGCTGCTGGCTGAGAATGAATTTATCCGCAAGGCCGCGTATATGGAGATCGCGGCGGGCGGTGTGCGGGCAAGCAAGGACCTGATCTATCAGCACAATACCTATACCCAAAACTGCATCAAGATCCTCGACAAGCTGGAAGCTGCACGGGATAACTACGCGAATTTTATCTATTTTCTGCAGTGGCTGACGAAGTGGGCCCCGCAGATCTCGCCGGAGCTGGCCACTGCCATCGCTGACGCTGAGGATGCTCTGCTCGATCGAGCGGAAAAGGAATTTGTGATCGAAGAGGAAAAGCCGGAGGACGTATGATCATCGGATTATTTATGGCATTGTGCTGGCTCGGATTTGAAAGGGTCAAAATGCCGCAGGCGAAATACGAGCTGGTTCCACGGTTCAGCTATAAGCCACCCAGACACAGAAAGTGAAAGCAGCCACAAAATACGATCACCGGCAAAAGGCGAAGGCGGCGATCAATAAGATGCGCCGGCAGGTCGGGTTGAACCAGATGGATTTCCCGGCCTGGCTGCCATCGGTATCGCCGCGCATGACGTGGAACTGGCCGCATCAGGAGCATCTATATGAAAAGCTCGATCTGGTGAGTCGCGGGCTGTGTAAGCGGCTGATGATATTTTTACCGCCGCGTCACGGAAAGTCGGAGATGGTGACGGTCCGATATGCGGCGTACCGGCTCGAACAAAATCCAAAGCTCAATATCATCCTGGGCTGTTATAACCAGAAGCTCGCGAATCGTTTTTCCCGCAAGACTCGACGGGTCGCTCAGGGCCGCATGGCGATGGCACCGGACCGGAAAGCCGTCGAGGAATGGGAAACTTCGATCGGCGGCGGTTTTCGTGCGGTCGGTGTCGGCGGCGGTATAACCGGATTTGGCGGCGATCTGATAATGATCGACGATCCGGTAAAGAACCGCGAGGAAGCCGAATCGGAGACCTATCGCGAGAAATGCTGGGAATGGTTTAACGACGATCTCTATACCCGTCTGGAGCCGGGCGGTGCGATCGTTCTGACAATGACACGGTGGCATGATGACGACCTGGCCGGGCGGCTGCTGCAGGAGATGGCGGACGGCGGCGAGCATTGGGATGTCGTGAGCCTGCCCGCGATCGCGGAGGACGAAGATCCGCGGGGCCGCGAGGTCGGCCAAGCGTTATGCCCGGCACGGTATGACGAAGAGGCTCTGCTGCGGATCAAAGACAAGCTGGGTGCTTATTCGTTTGCGGCATTGTTTCAGCAGAATCCGACGCCGAGGGAGGGTGCGTTGTTCAAACGAGGCTGGTTTGGTGCTGACAAATTTATCGACCAGGCACCGGACGGTTTGCAGTGGGCGAGAGGTTACGATCTGGCGGTTTCGACAAAGACATCGGCCGATTATACGGCGTCGTTCAAATGTGCGTTTACAAAGACGGGCGATCTGATCATCGACGGCGGGTTTAGAAAGCGGATCGAATTTCCGGAGCAGCTCAGATATGCCGTCAAGCGAATGGTCGATGAGAAACGGACGCGGCACGGTGTGGAGAAAGCTCTGCACGGTGAGGCTTTGGTGCAGGCACTGCGTCGGGTCCCGGCTGTTCGCGGTGTGCCGCTCAAGGCGGTCAAGGTCGATACGGATAAATTTACCCGAGCACTCGGCTGGGCAGAGCTGGCGGAGGCCGGCAAGGTCTATATCGTCAAGGCCGGATGGAACGATGATTTTATTGACGAGATCTGCAGGTTTACCGGAAAGAACGATAAGCATGACGATCAGGTCGATGCGGTGAGCCTGGCGGTCAATATGCTGGCTAAACGACGATCGAAGCTGTTGACGTTTTAGGAAAGAGTTTTTGCCACGAATGGCACGAATGGCACGAATCGGAAAGGATCGCGTGGGCTGTTTTGAAAGGGCGTTTGGCGGTAAGGGTGGGTTGAAAAGCATTTGGAACGATTTGGACCGCTGTTTTGAGGCCAGTGAGCGGTAAGCAGTGACCGGTGAGCGGTAAGAATAAGACCCGGAATATTTGAAATTTGAAATTTGAAATTTCAAAGAGAACAAAAAGATCATGGCTGAATTTAATCTAACAACTACAGCAGAGCCGAAAACCGATCTGGGGAAAGCGATCAAGAGTCTGAAATTGAAAGCGGGCGATTATCAAAAAACGACGGACTATTACTCCGGCGTTCATAAGCTGACGTTTGCGACGGAGAAATTTAAGAATGCATTTGGGACGCTGTTTCGTGAATTTGCGATGAACATGTGCCCGGCCGTTTGTGATGCCGTCCGGGACAAGCTGATCGTGGATTCGTTTCGCGTCGAGAAAGGAGCTGACGGCCAAAAGGAGATACCAAACGATGCCTGGTCGATCTGGCAATCAAACCGCATGGGGAAACGCTCGGGTGAGATCCATCTGGAGGCGGTCAAAAATGGAGACGCTTATGCGATCGTCTGGGTTGACCCACAACAAAAGGTGACGATCTATCCGCAGAAGGCGGCGAGCTGCACGGTATTTTACGACGAGGAGACGCCGGGTAAGGTGATCTGGGGTGCTAAATACTGGAAGCTGGCGGATAAGAAGATCCGCATCAATCTGTATTACGCAGACCGGATCGAGCGGTACATCACAAAGCAAAAATGCGACGGCAGCATACCCGAGGAAAAGTAATTTGAGAAATTTGAC
>JBGTII010000227.1:0-11436 GCA_041745735.1 Pyrinomonadaceae bacterium
CGTCGCATTCGCTCATCCGAGTCGGAGTTGATGGACACGCTAACGCCATTTTTCCACAGGATATAAGCGTTATACGGGATGGAATCATACGCTTCGAGCTTGTAGCCCCAACTATCTATGAAGATCGAAACCCCCGTACCACGTTTTGCGATCTCGGGTGCTATCTTGTACGCCTCAAGCCCGTGCTGAAGCGTCGCTACCCTAAAGCCAAACTCGTCCGCCAAGATCATCAAATTAAGGTGCTCATCCGAACGGTAACCGTGAGCGTGGACGAGCCGTTTGCCCTCGATTATCTCAACCAGCGGCTGTAATTCCTGATCGTTTCGTGGCTGTACCTTTGTCTTACCGGCCCTAAAATCATCCCACGATTGCTTGTAATCACGAGCCCGGATAAATGCATCTCGCATGACCTCGATCGTGCCCTGACGGGTTCGAGGGTATCTCAGTGGCTGACCCGGCTGCGGCGACTGTGTCGTGCGGCGAACATTTTCGCCCATCGCAAATTTGATACCCGGCGGTGCATCGGCGACCGGATAATCCTCGACCGGATGCCCCCATTTGAACTTGACTGTCGTGCTTTGTCCGCCGATCGAGTTTGCCGAACCGTGTAGCAAGAGAGCAGCCGTTACCCCGCCGGCCAGTGCACGATAGATCGTGATGTCGTTCGGATCGAGCATGTCGCGAGTGCGTGTCATCGACGTAACGGAGAACGAACCCTCGTTGATCGCGTCGAGCATCGAGTGCGAGTGAGCGTCAATGACCCCCGGCGTCACAAACTTGCCGGTCGCGTCGATCGTGCGGGCACCGGCCGGAGCAGTAATACCTTTGCCGATCCGCGTGATCTTGCCGTTCTGGATCAAAATGTCTGTGTTTTGCAGCGTCCCTTTGGCCGCCGTCAACACAGTGGCATTTTTAATGAGAACATCGTTTTTAGATTGCCCGAACACTAGCGTTGGCGAGATCGCCAAGATCGATAGCATTAAGAGAAAAACTAAGGTCTTTCGCATTTCTTTTTCCTTTTTTACGTTTAGTTTCCCTACCTAGGGAGTTTTAGTTCCTGAAAACGGCACCGCTCCCTGTGGAGTGTCGATCGTCCCGCTAACCTGCGTGCCCGCGACCGTCCCTTGAACGGTGATATCTAAATTGGTTCCGCCATAGGGCACCGTGGCTGCAAACGAAAAGCTATTTCCCGTCACCCGCCCGTCACGGATCGCTGCCGAACCGGCCTGTGTCACCATTGTCCCCGTCAAGGCTGATCCCGCCTGCGTCAAATTGAACGTTCCGCTGATCGGCGAACCCGGTATTTCGATGCTGACAGTGTAGGTGCCGCCAAGATTAGCAGCAGCGGTCGGTGGAGGACCGCCTGTACCGGGTCCACGTCCTACGGGTGGTCTCGCCGGTTCTTTCTGCTCAAAAACTTTGCCGTCCACGATGATCTGCGGAACAAATTTATCGCGTCCAAACAAATCGCCTTTGACGATTGCCAGATTTGCTATCTTACCAGCCTCGATCGAACCGGTGCGGTCACTGACACCGAGTATTTCCGCGGCCCCGAGCGTCATCGCACGAATGGCGGCATCGCGATTGAGCCCGCCCTCGACCGCTTTGCCCGCGTTTGTAAAATAGTCGCTGATAGCCGTCGCGCCACCGGTTTGAAACGCAAATTTCACACCCGCAGCCGCGAGCTTGCCTGCCCCCTTTGGTGTTTCGGCCCGCAAACGGAGCGTTTGCATGCTTTCCGGATCCGCCTCAGGACTTGACGCAGTCGTTCGTTTGGGAAAATTGAGCGATAGCAGCACAGCGACATTTTGGGCCTTGAGGCGGTCGGCGACCTTCCAAGACTCCTGCCCTCCGGCGATAATGCCGTTGAGTTTGAATTCTTTTATTAGGTCGAGCGCCCTGATGATCTCGATCTCAGTGTTCGCGTTAAAAACGACCGGCATCTGCCGATTGATAGCAGGATATAATGCCTCAAGCGATTTGTCCGCGTCCGGACGCCGCATCCCCTTTGGGTTTGACGCGTACATTTTCTGTATGTCCTGCAGTCGCTGCGCGTCGTAAAACATCTGACGAAGAGCCGAAAACGTGCCTAAGAGGGATCCCGGATATTGCCCCTGCAGGGTCGTAAAGGAAATATGCTCGGCAAATTGCGGCTTGATTACCATACCTGAAACGGAATCGCCCGCAAGGTTGATCACCGTCGATTGGCCGTTAAATATTCCGGTCCGGCCGATCGTCAATACGGTCGTGAAACCCGCATTCCGCACCGCTTCGAATTGAGCCTCACCCGCACGCACCTCGTCAAACGCCGCCTCTCCGGGCCGTAAGCCTGCCGGATAATTTGAGTTTGACGTTGATTGTACCGCTGCTGCTGCTGCTGCCGCTGCTGCTGCCGCACCGCCACCGCCGGGGGTCGCAGGACGTGGTGCGGGCAAACCGAGATTTGTCAATGCATCGATAAACCCCGGATAGACGGTCAAACCCGTCGCGTCAAAAACCTGTGCGTCCGCCGGCGTCGTCACATTCGCACCGACCGCGTCGATCAGCCCGTTACGAATGACGATCGTCCCTTTATCGATCGTCGCTCCCGATACCGTAACGATCCTCGCGTTCGTGATCGCATAACTCTGTGCTTGAGACTCAGCGCCGCAAAGTAGGCAGATAGCCGCCAAGACAAGCATAAATAGCTTTGATCTCATATCTTTAATATCTTTAATTTTGTAAATAATCTTGTACTACTGTGAAAATATCGTTACGCAGAGGATATAAGAAAAGTTTCGGCCGTGCAAAACCATCAAAATAAAAAACGGCGCGAGTTCTCGACCCGGCGCCGCCAGTGGTTGATTCAAGCCGTAACTTAATTCGATTTTTGCTTGATCTCGACCTTTAGAACCTCATACCAATGTTTTTTGGCTTTTGATTCCTTCATCCAAAAGGCATGTTGCATAAAGCTTGGCGCGGGCTTCCCGTTGGCCGCAAATGCCCGCTTGATAACCGCGCTTAATTCAGCATCCCCGCCGGAACTGCCGCCCGTCAGCCATTCGCGCAATTCGTTAAAGTGTTGGGCGTAAGTGGTATTCTCAGCCTTTGCCTTGGCATCCCAGTAAGTGAAATCGTTCTTCGTCGGCTCACGCCCGAATGCGACCGCGTAGCCTTTATAGATCATTGCTTTGCGTTCGTTGACCTGGGCTTGAGATTCGGGAAAGCCACCGGGTTGATTCGCTACGGGCTGCTTCGCGATCTCAGCTTTCAGCGGCACGAACCAAAGTTTTTTCTGCCTCGATGTTTTCATCCACATGACCATCTCTGTCAAGCCTGGCGCAGGCTTCCCGTTTTCCGCATATGCCCGCTTTATCGTTGCGTTCAATTCGCCATTCCCCGGAACAGTGTCGCCATTTAGAAAACCGCGGAGCTCGTTGAAGAGCTGTATGTAGGTCGTCTCTTCAGCCTTTGCCTTGGCATCCCAGTATTTAAAATCATTCGCCGTCGGCTGACGCCCAAATACAACCGAATAACCCAAATCGATCATTGCCTTCCGATCCGCGGCAGCCTTCTGAGCTGCAAGCCCTGAATCGGGAAAACCACCGAGTTTTTTCTGTACAGGCTCCGCCCAGATGTATGCTGCGGTCTTTTGCAGCGCCATTCCATTCTTCATGGCCGCAGCCTTTTCAGTGGTGCTCGTAGTGTAATAGTGAACGTCGCCGCCCGTGCAAGGGCCTTTGGTGCTTAAGTCCTCACTTACCGTACCCGTACACGGCAGGTACAGTCGATATAGAGGCGTCGTGCCGGCGATCTTCTTGATCGCAACATAGCCCGCAATGCCCTCGGCCGTCCATCCGTGGTTGACTGCGGCCGCGTTGGCCTCCTGCATATTGGTCGTGTAAAAGTGATTCGTTCCCCCGAACTGAGCCTTTACAAGCCGGAAAAGGGGCACGGTATCATCGGTCTTCTTCGCGAGTATATATCCGGTGATACCTACGTACTTCCACCCCTTATTTTTCTTGAGTGATGCCGCCTCATCCTGATCAGCTGTGTAAAAGTGATAGAAATTTCCCTTATTTTCGTAAAAATGGTGCAAAGCTCTCGAATCAGGATCTGTTTGTGCCGAACTCAACCCGACGCAGACCAATACCATCGCGATTGACGACAACAGCAGTTTTTTCATTGTTTCTCCTTTTTGATGCCTACGGGAAATTTGAATGTATGTGGGGAAACAATGTCACACTTAGGTTTATTTAGCAACTAGGCTGACTTTTCCTTATTCAAAAGCATTTGTTTGCGTGCGATGCCCCAACGATAACCGCTAAGCTTGCCGTCGCTCGCGATCACGCGGTGGCACGGGATAACCAACGCAACGCGGTTCTTCGCACACGCCTGAGCAACCGCACGAACTTTTTTCTTATCGCCCATTTCCTCGGCAATCTTGCTATAAGAGCGTGTTTCGCCGTACGGGATCTTGCGTAAAAAATACCAAACCCGCATCTGAAACGCTGTCGCTTTCAGATCGAGCGGCAGCACGAGGCGTTTATTTTTTCCCGAGAGATATTTGGTGATCGCATCGACCGCCGTTTTGAGATCGTGGTCGTCCTCCCTTATGTCCGCATTTGGAAATTCGGCCCGAAGATCATCCGTCAGTTTTGCATCCCCATGGCCAAACGTCACGCTGCAAATACCCCTCGGCGTCCGTGCCACCAGCAGTTTCCCAAGCTCACAATCCGCAACAATGTAATTGATATTCATTCCCTTTCCGCCCTTTTTATAAATTGCCGGAGTCATCCCCATATTCTCTGCCGCTTTTTCGTACAATCGGCTGCTCGAACCGTAACCCGCTTCGTACATTGCAGTTACAACGTCGCTGCCGTCCCGGATCCCTTCTTTGAATCTTTCCATTTTTATTGCCTCCGAATATTTTTTTGGACTCACGCCGACTATCTCCTTGAACCTTCGCTGGAAATGATACGTGCTCAACCCGGCTGTCGATGCAAGCTCGTCAAGCGTCGCCTCGGGCATTTCTTCGATCTCTCGACACGCGGCAACGGCCATTATTACTTGTGGATCGGCATCGGCCGCGTGAGTCGGCCGGCACCGCAGACATGACCGGTAACCGCACGCCTCGGCCTCGGCCGTCTCGGCAAAAAACTGCACATTTTCACGCTTCGGCTTCCTCGCCGAGCACGAAGGCCGGCAAAAAATGCCCGTCGTTTTCACGCCAAAAACAAACGCTCCGTCAAATCTCGCGTCCCTCGCCTCGACCGCCCGCCATAAGACCTCAGTTTCCATGTTTTTGAGTTTATTCGGTTTATTCGCTGAATTCTATCCGTTAATTGCGGTAGAATTTTTATATGAGTTCGATCGTACTTTTTGACGGTGTCTGCAATTTTTGCAACGGCGCCGTTAACTTTATTATCCGCCACGATGCGGACAAAAAGTTTAAGTTCACGCCGCTGCAATCAGAGGCCGGACAAGAGCTGCGTGCAAAATTTAACATTGGCGAAGATGTGGACTCAATAATCCTGATCGAAGACGACAACGCATATATGCACTCGACCGCCGGCCTGCGTGTCGCTCGCGGCCTCGGCGGTATTTGGTCGTTGGGCTACGCATTTATTATCGTCCCGCCGTTCATCCGCGACTGGGCGTACAAGCTGTTTGCAAAATACCGCTACCGCCTATTCGGCCGCCAAGACGCATGCATGCTGCCAACGCCAGACCTCAAGGAGAGATTTTTATAATTATGAAAGCAATCTGGAACAACACGACGATCGCCGAGAGCGACGAAACAATTATCGTTGAGGGTAATCATTATTTTCCTCCTACCTCCATTAGATGCGAATATTTTTCGCCGTCTAATACCACTACCGTCTGCAGTTGGAAAGGGACTGCAAGCTACTACGACGTTTCTGTAAACGGTGACACAAATAAAGATGCGGCCTGGTACTACCCCGAAGCAAAACCCGACGCTAGTAATATCGCGGGTTATGTTGGATTTTGGAAAGGCATCGAAATATTAGACTAGCTAATTTTGGTCCATCTTGGTCCACATGGTCCGGACCGGACCAACGCACTATGAGTTTTTCGCTCGACACATTGGAATACAACAAGCTGCTTGAGCTTGTCAGCCGCCACGCCCAGACGCCAATGGGCGTCGAGCGGTTCGCGCGTCTGCGGCCGACCGAGGGACGTCGCGAACTCGATAATGCATTGGCGGCTGTTACCGAAACGATCGACCTTAGCGAAAAACAGGTCAATTGGTCGTTCAGCGGGCTAGACGATCCGTCGGATGCCGTCGCGATCCTAAAAATACAAAACGCCGCTCTCGAACCGGTCGTGATGCTCGATCTCGCCCGGGTTTGCACACAGGCCCTGTTTGTCCGTGCCGCCATCCAACCCGAAAAAGAAAATGCCCTGATCCTGTGGCAAACCGTCGAACAGATCCCGCCGTCGCTCCTCGCGGTGACCGAGCAGATCAGCAAGAAACTGCTCCCCGGCGGCGAGATTAACGACGACGCCTCGCCGGAGCTCGCAAAGCTCCGCCGTGAGATCAACGCCCAAAAAGCACGTCTGACCAAATCGCTCGAATCCGCCATGCGTGCCGCCGGGACCGCCATTCAGGACGAGATCGTCACTGTTAGAAATGACCGTTTTGTCATTCCCGTAAAAACCGATTTTCGCGGCAAGGTCGCGGGCGTCGCACACGGCTTTTCATCGAGCGGTTCGACCGTCTTCGTCGAACCGCTCGCAGCAATCGAGGCAAACAACGAGCTGCAAAACCTCAAAGGCAAAGAAGAACGCGAAGTCGCCCGCATTCTCTTTGCCCTCACCGAGCAGCTCCGCGAACAACTCCCCGCCGTCGAAACCGCCGTCCAGGCTGTCGCCGAACTCGATTTCATAAAAGCCAAAGTCGAATTCGCCCGCAAATTCACCGCCGTCGTCCCCGAGATCACCGACGACAACACTCTCGACCTCGTCGACGCCCGACACCCTTTGCTCGAAGAAAACCTAAGATCGGCGGCACCAAAGGCGGAAACACGACCGGTAGGGAGTGTGCCTCTTACGACGACCAACGAACAACGATCCACGAACGAAATAGTCCCAAGCTCATTCACTCTTACAAAACGCAACGCCGTCATGATCATCTCCGGTGCCAACGCCGGCGGTAAGACCGTCGTGCTAAAGACCGCCGGTTTGCTCAGCCTGATGGCAATCTCGGGTTTGCCCGTTCCGGCAACAGAGGCAAAAATTCCTTTCTACAAGTCTGTCCTCGCCGACATCGGCGACCATCAATCTCTCAGTGCGAACCTCTCGACATTCTCCTCGCACATGTCGAACATCGCGGGCATGATCGGCCAATGTCAGCCGCCGTCGCTCGTCCTGCTTGACGAAGCGGGCACCGGCACCGATCCGGAGGAAGGCTCGGCCCTCGGCGTCGCGATCGTCGATCATTTTCGCCAAAAAGGAGCCCAGGTAATCGCCTCGACCCACTATCGCGGCCTAAAAATGTACGCCGCAAACGACGAAAGCGTCATCAACGCCTCGGTCGAGTTTGACGAAAAAACGCTCCAGCCGACATATAAACTGCTTATCGGCCTCGCCGGAGCATCGTCCGGCATCGAGATCGCCCGCCGTTTTGGCATCGACCAAAATGTCATCGACAACGCCCGCGAAAATCTCGACATCTCCGCCCAAGAAGCCGAAAATTATCTAAAAAAACTCCAAACCGAAACCAAGATCGCTACCGACTTGCGGCTAGCTCTCGAAGAAGAACGCGAAGCCGTCGCCCTAAAATACGGCTCGCTCGAGGTCGACGCCGTCAAAAAAGAAAAGGCCCGTCAAAAAGAGTTCGAGGGCGATTTGGCCCAAGCCATCGACGAATTCGACCGCCAGTCAAAAGCCTTCATGCAAACGCTCACCGACAAGGCCCTAAAAAACAAACTAGACAAAGAACGCCTCTCCCGCAAAGCCGAACTAAACCGCGCCGTCGCCGGAAAAGTCGGGAAAAAGTCAGAACCGGGAGCGATAGCGACTGGGATCCGAAACTCCCCTCCTTACGAAGGAGGGGTGGCAGCCGCTTCGGCTGACGGGGTGGTTCTCTCCGTCGGCTCCAAAGTAATAACCAGTTTCGGCAAGATCGGCACAGTCGAACGCATTGACGGCGATGTCGTCCAAGTCCTCGTCGGCAGCATCCACCTCCGTGAAAAACTCACGGATCTGCAGCTCGCCGACGCATCCGTGGCAGAAGCCCGCACGACAGTAAGGGCATCTTCGCCGGCGAGAGACATCGACGGCCGCGACACCACCGCCGAGCTAAACCTCATCGGTCATACCACCGCCGATGCCGAATACGAAATAGACCGCTTTCTCGACGAAGCCTATATGTCCAGCCTGCCCCGCGTCCGCATCATCCACGGCTTTGGCACCGGCGCCCTAAAAAACTACGTCCACCACGTCCTAAAAGGCCACCCCCACGTCGAAAAGTTCGCCTTCGCCACATCCGAACAAGGCGGACATGGTGCTACAATAGCTGAATTGAGGCGGTGAGAAATATGAATATGCGAATTCGAATGTGGTGGTTGGTCATTCTCCTCTCTTGCCTTGCTATTCTTGCTCACGGTCAGGTTAAGTCGCCGGTGGGGGGCATCCCATACTTTGACGAAACCAAGCGTTGGCATAATGAATTTACGGAGCACTGGTTCCACTTTTTTGACATTCCTGAGGAAGAGATTCGGGCTGCAATAATTCACTGGGAGCAAATCGGCGACGATTTGAAGAACACAACGAACGCGGCAGAAGGCACCTATGGCAATGGCGGCGAAACTCATGGCGATTATTTAAGATGGTCGGAAAAATCAGGCTTTATCTTGCTCAATGTCAATAAGTGTAACGGTGGGCCGATGAGGATTACGCGTGGCAAAGTCGTCGTATCTCAGTCATCCGTGGGACTAGTCCCCGAAAAGGTAGTTGGCTCCTCGGGACAGCACGGAAATCACGGGTCGGGTGCAACTCTCCAAGAGTTTTTGATCGTAAGCTGGCGTAAAGCTGATTTTCTTATTCAAAAAGGATCCATAGCGGATTTTGCGAGTTATACAGCTGGACTGAGTCCTAAAAATTCGGGATTCTACGACGAAGGGCGTTATTTCTCAAAGGTTCTGCAAGGCTATAACGGCTCGGCTAACGAACTGCCAAAATTCCCAATCGGTTACGAAACCTACGTAAAGCAACCTTTCAAAGCCTCCATTGTTTCAATTGGAAAATCTTATCGTCGCCCTAAAGCGACAGAAGTTGATGAAGGAGGGAAACCTGTCGAGGAAAATTACGACGATTTGGTAACAGAAGTAAGAATCAATGTCGGAAAATCTTCTGGCATCACCGCAGGAGTATTCATGCGATTTATCGCCGAAAATGACGACTACACTGTGGATGGGGTTGTTGTAAAAAAGATTCATAACGGATACTCGATCGCCGAATACACAGTCGACATTCCTAAGAAAAATTGTAGAAAAACCGATTTTGAATCGTGCGAATCCGAACCGGGTCGTCCGATGACCATCGGACAGAAGCTCTCCACAACCGGCGAGTGGTAAATTCCCGTGCTCTACCCCCAATATTTCATCGATGATCTGAAAAACCGTGCCGATCTTCTGCGGGTAATATAGCGGTAGGTGAAGGCTGCTTATTGACACAGGCCCGCATTAGGCGGAAAATCTCACTATGACTGCAACTCTCGAATTGACCCTGCCGGATTCTGTTAAGCTGAGTGATTTCGACCTCAAGATGACGCTTGCGGCTAAACTGTATGAAGACGGAACTCTGTCCGGCGGACAGGCGGCAGAACTCGTCGGCATATCAAAGCGGTCTTTTCTCGAACAGCTTGGAAAATACGGCGTATCTGTATTTGGCTACACCGCCGAAGAGGTTAGAGAGGAGTTGAAAAGGGATAATTTGTCGGTAGACGAGCGCCTCGCGATTGTTCAAGAACTTGGCGGCATCGCGGCTGTCAATGGAAAAGCCCCCCCAACCGATGAAGAATGGCGTAACGAGAGAACCGAATATTTGATAGAAAAATATCGATGATGCGCGTCTTGTTGGATAACGATGTAGTTTTGGATTTCCTGCTTAGACGAGAACCTTTCTATAACGAATCTAAGGAGCTATTTATTCGCGCTGCCAAACGTGAGATCACAATCTTCATCGCGGCAATCACACCGATCAACTGCTTTTACATCATCCGAAAAGAAAGAGATATCGAAACCGCACACGAGTCCGTTAAGAAACTCCTGAAAATTGTCAAAATCTGTGCGGTAAACAAAGCTACGCTCGAAAATGCAACTCAATTAGACTTTGCGGATTACGAGGATGCCGTTCAGTGTGCGTCTGCGGAAAAGACGAAGCTCGAATATCTAGTGACTCGTAATCTGAAAGACTTTAAGAAATCAACCATCGCTGTAACCAGCCCCAATGATTTACTACACCTTCTCGATTCACCTGGCAGTATTACTTTAAGGCCCTAAATTTAGTGCTCTACCCCCAATATTTCATCGACGATCTGAAAAACCGTGCCGATCTGGTGCGGATAATACAGCCGTATGCGCAGGATCTGAAGAAAAAGGGGCAGAACTGGATGGCGTGTTGTCCGTTTCATCAGGAAAAAACGCCTTCGTTTTCGGTCAATCCGGGCAAGGGGTTTTACAAATGTTTTGGCTGCGGCAAAGGCGGTACGGCGTATAACTTTCTGATGGAAATGGAGGGGCTCAACTTCCCCGAGGCGGTCAAGCGTGTCGCCGAGATCAGCGGAGTGATGCTGCCCGAGCCGGTGGATGATGTCTCGTACGAACGCGGCAAAAAACAGCGCGAAGAGAAAAAACAGATCGCCGAACAGGTAATAGAGCTAAACCAAGTCGCTCTCGATCACTGGGAAAAAGAGCTACAGGGGAAGAGCAAAAAGGCAAAACAGGCGAGGGAATATCTTGAGACTCGGGGCATTTCAGACGAGATCCAAAAACAATTTCGCATCGGATATTCGCCGGATTCTTGGGACGGTTTGCTCGGTGTTCTGCGTGATTTTGGAGCGGATGACAAGCTCATCATTCAGTCAGGCCTCGTCTCTGTGAACGAAGAAAAAGAAAGGACCTTTGACCGTTTTCGCGGACGGATAATGTTCCCTGTGCTGGATGTAAACGGCCGCCCGGTCGCGTTTGGTGCACGCTCGCTTGACCCTGACGATCAGCCAAAATATCTCAATTCGCCCGAGACGCCCGCTTACACCAAAGGCGAGCACCTTTACGGCCTGTTCCAGGCCCGCGACGAGATCCGCCAAAAGAAATTCGCCATCCTTGTCGAAGGCTATCTCGACCTCATCGCCCTCGCGCAGTTTGGCATTACAAACGTCGCCGCGAGCCTCGGCACGGCCTTTACGCCGGAGCAGTCAAAGCTGCTTTC
>JBGTII010000228.1:0-8627 GCA_041745735.1 Pyrinomonadaceae bacterium
AACTCGGCGGCAGCAACAGCGGCTGATTCTGCTCATACCTCTTAAATACAACTTTCCCTTTCTTCCTCATTCATACATTTTAAAGCCTCTCACCCCTTTTTGCGCCAAAAAAAAGACCGCCTTTTCAGACAGCCTCTTTTACCTTTTTGTCGCGGAGCCAAATGCCCTACGTGTTTAACCAAAACAATCTTCAGGCACGTTTTCGAGCGTGTTCACCATCAGCATATCGACGACGGCGTTAAAGTCATTGCCGGATTCTTCGTACACCTTGAGTTGTTCGTCGGCCGAGGTGCCGCGTTCGAGGATCGTATGGATGTGCTCGATCTCGCTGCGTGAGCCGAGCGGGTCGACTACATCGTCGACAAAATCAAGCAATTCGCGGATCAGGTCCCTCGCCGGGACCTCTTTTTGTTTACCGAGATCGAGCATATTACCGTCGAGTCCGTAGCGGATCGCACGCCATTTGTTTTCGAGAATGAGACGGCGGTGATAGATACGAAAACCGATGTTGCCTTCATTAAGAACCATCAGTTTTGCAACGATCGCCTGGAACAAAGCCGCGATGGCGATGGTGTCATCAACCCGCGTCGGAATGTCGCAGATGCGAAATTCGAGCGTCGGAAACAGATGATGCGGCCGCACATCCCACCAGATCTTTGAACCGTTTTGGATGCAGTTCATCTTGACCAGCAGATCAACGTACGCCTGATATTGCGGATACGATTCGAAAGTGTCGGGAATTTCAGTTCGCGGAAACTTTTTAAAGACCTCGGAGCGATATGATTTGAGGCCGGAGTTGTGGCCGAGCCAGAATGGCGACGATGTAGTCAAGGCCAAAACATGCGGCAAAAAATAACGGGCGGCGTTCATCACCTGGATGCGTTTTTCGAGATCAGGTATACCCACATGGACGTGGAGCCCAAAGATCAGCAAGCTCCGGGCGACCATCTGGAGTTCGTCAACCAGCAATTTATACCGATCACCGTCATATATCTCTTGCTCGGACCATTTGGAAAAAGGGTGTGTCGACGCAGCGACGATCGCCATCCCTTTCTTTCGTGCGAGTCCGGAGATGATGCATCTCAGCTTGGAAAGATCTTCGCGGGCCTCTTGTATATTTGCACATACACCGGTGCCGACCTCGATCATCGATTGGATCATCTCGGGCTTGATCTTTTCGCCGAGCAGCATTTTTCCTTCGTCAAGGATCTCGGAAACATGCGATTTTAGCTCGCGTGAGGCCGGGTCGACGATCTGAAATTCCTCTTCGATACCGAGTGTAAATTGATCAAACATACATTATTGGAGGTCGAGTTCGGTGCGTAAAAACTGCTCGTCACCCGCGTCGAGATTTTTGAATCGCACACCGACGCCGTGTCCGGGGTCCGAATATACAACGGTGCCGCTGATGCTCATCGTTCGTTCTGCAACGCTTAGCGTCATCAGTATTGGTGTGCCTTGGTCGAGGAGCGCGGTCGTTGTCATATATAGCCCGCCGATGCCGATATCGCGTGTGTTCGCGATGCCCGTGCCGTCGCCGCCGTCAAAACGGACGTCGATGATGAGCTTTTTACGGTCGGTGCCGCGTCGGTTTGCGGGTGATAGAACTGCGTCAGGATCTTGTACAGTCATTGTTTTATTTGCCGGGTCAAAAAAACGTGATCGCGACCACTAAATTGAATTGTGTAACTGACCCCATTCTAACTCAAATCGGCGTCAATACATAAGCGAATTATTTACTGTTTGTGGCCGCGAGATCCTTTGCAACCTGCAAAAATGCTTTCGCTGCATGTGAAAGCTCGGAATTTCGCCGATAGACAATGTTGAGCTTTCGTTCAAGCTTCATCTCCTTGACGGAAAGAGCCGCGAGACGGCCGCCTTCGATCTCGGCTACTGCGGATAGTTTTGGTACAAGAGCAACACCGACCCCTTTTTCTACAAGCTTTTTGATCGCCTCAAGCGACGGCAGCTCGACCGAAATGTTAAGGCTAGTTTTGTGTTTTTCAAACGATTCGATCACTTTCTGGCGATACGGCGATGGTGCATTGTGTGCGACAAATGTCTCATCGCCGAGGTCCTTGATCGAGACGCTTGGTTTTCCGGCCAGCTTATGTTTTGGTGAGACGATCAGAACCAGCTCATCGGTCATCACGCTTACCGACCGCAAACTATCATCATTTGGGGTGAACGAAATGACACCAAGCTCCACTTCGCGGCCGGTGATCTGTTTTGGGATGCGGCTCGCGACTCCGCGTTGTACCTCGATCTTTATCAATGGATGCAAACGTCTAAATTCTTCGATAACGGGCAGTAAATAAAAAACAGTGTGCTCATTTGCGCTGATCGTCACTTTACCGTGATGCAGATTTCGCATCTCGACCAGAGCGGCCTGGGCGGTGTAACGCAGATTGAGCATTTGCCGGGCGTAATCGAGCAAAACCTCGCCCGCAAAGGTCAGAGTACCGTCTTTGGTCGACCGGTCAAATAGTTTCTCCCCCACCTCTTGCTCGAGCCGACGGACTGCTTGGCTGATCGCCGGCTGTGTGCGTTTGAGCACCTCGGCGGCACGCGAAAAGCTGCGTTCACGAGCGACAGTGACGAGGACCTCGAGCTGATTAATATCCATACGATTATATTAGCAGAAGTTATGATGTGGTTGAATTTATTAGTCCGGCAGCATTCGTTGCTAAAGTATGGATGAAAACTCGTTTATTTATGACAAAAGATATAAAATCAAACTGTCTTTTTATAGGGAATTCATAGATTTTATGGGCTTTTCGACCACAGCAATTCACGCCGGTAACGAGCCGGACCCGGTGACCGGTGCCGTCAGCGTTCCGATCTATCAGACATCGACATACAAGCAAGAGGCCCTCGGCAAACCCACCGGCGGCTACGAATACGCCCGCACGCAAAATCCGACCCGCTCGGCTCTAGAGAAAAATATCTCGGCGCTCGAAGGTGCGAAATACGGCTTTGCGTTCGCCTCCGGTATGTCAGCGATCGACGCGACACTCAAGCTCGTCAAGGGCGGCGATCACGTCATTCTCGGCGACAATACTTACGGCGGGACATTTCGTCTTTTCAACCGCATCCTACGGGATTACAGGGTCGAATTTGACCTCGCGGACACCTCGGACATCGCCAATCTCGAAAAATCTTTTAAGCCGAACACGAAGATGGTCTTTGTCGAAACGCCGACAAATCCGATCATGACTCTCACCGATCTAAGGGCGGTGTCCGATCTAGCACACGCCAACGGAGTTAAGGTGGTTTGCGACAATACGTTTATGTCGCCCTATTTTCAGCGTCCGATCGAGCACGGGGTTGATATCGTCGTCCATTCGACAACAAAATATTTGAACGGCCACTCCGACAGCGTTGGTGGTTTTGTCGCGCTAAATGACGAGAAAGACGCCGAGTGGATCGGCTTTGTGCAAAACGGCATCGGAGCGATCCTGTCGCCGTTCGATTCTTTCCTTGTCCTTCGCGGCACCAAAACACTTGCGGTCCGGATGGAAGCCCACGACAAAAACGGCCGTGTGATCGCAAACTTTCTCGCCGAGCACCCCGGCGTAGAAAAGGTATATTATCCGGGCCTCGCATCCCATCCGCAGCACGAACTTGCAAAGCGGCAGCAGAGCGGATTTGGTGGGATGGTCTCGTTTGAGACTGGTTCGCTCGATAATGCACGCAAGGTGCTTGAGGGCGTAAAATTATGCACGCTTGGCGAAAGTCTCGGCGGCGTGGAGAGCCTCATTTCCCATCCTGCGTCGATGACGCACGCATCCGTGCCGGAGGAAACCCGTGCTAAACTCGGGATCACCGACGGGCTCGTGCGGATCTCGGTCGGCATCGAGGATGTCGAGGATATCCTAGAAGACATCGATCAAGCACTCAGTTAGGTCAAAGTTTCAAGTTCAAAGTTCCAAGTTAGTGCGTTTTCGTGGTAATTTGTTTGTTGACTCTGATTCTTAGACCGTAGATCTGAAACTGATTATTTATGTTCACTGTTGAGACACATGCCACCTCGCACATCGGTCGCGTCCGCAAGGGCAACGAGGACAACTATCTCCTCCTAAACATCGGCGGAGCCAAGGTCTGGACGAGCGACCAGGAGGACGGCGAATTTATCATCGAGACGCAGAATTTTGCGATCGATGAAGACGGCATTGTTATGGCCGTGTCTGACGGCATGGGTGGTGCGCTGGCGGGCGAGGTCGCTAGTACTATGGCGGTCGAAACGGTCAGCGAAAAGCTGCTCAATGAAGATGTGGATGACACGCTCGGTGACGGTGACTTTGATCACCAGCTGATCGGCCGTCTGCACGAGGCGACGGTTTTTGCAAACCAGCTTATCCATCATCAGGGACGCACCGATCCTCAATTTCAGGGTATGGGTGCCACGTTTACCGGAATGGGTGTGACGCCCGCCGCCGCAGACATAATACAGGTAGGTGACAGTCGTGCGTATCTTGTACGCAAAGGCAAGATCTATCAGGTGACGAAAGACCAGTCGCTTGTCCAACAGCTTATCGACGCGCAACAAATATCGCCTGAGGAAGCCGAGACTCACACCTTAAAGAACGTCATCCTACAGGCCTTAGGTGCACAGAACGAGATCTATCCGGTTTCGGTCCGTATTGCACCGTGTCGCGGCGACGTCTTTTTGCTTTGCAGCGACGGATTGTCCAATAAGCTCTCAGCCGGTGATATGCAGCGTATCCTTGTCGAAAATTATGATGCGTTACAAAATGCGTGTGTCGAGCTCGTAAAACTCGCCAATGACAACGGCGGCGAAGATAATATCACGGTTGTTGTTGCCAAATTTACCGGTGACGATCTGGCCGAGCCTATCGACGATCAGGTGCAGATGGAGCTGATCGACCTTGGTGGAATCCACGATACTGCCGACCAGAGCGTCGAGGACGACGAAGACACTGCGGAGATCGTCTAATAGATTTTAGAAGTAAAATGTTTTATTCAAGAAAGCTGTTCAGATTTGTCCCGTTAATGATCTTAACGGGCTTTTTGTTTGTAAGCACCACGCTCGCCCAGTCCGAGTTCAAACTCGATGGCATTGTTATCGAAACTAACGCAAAACATATCGACCCCGCCGCGTTTAAGACGAAGATAACTGCAGCGTTTGAGCTGTTAAAGACCAAAGCCCCAAACGATTATGCGACGATGAAGTCAGTGATCGGTAAGGTTCGCGCCTATCAGGCGAGCGGGGCCAATTTCAACGAAGACATCATGACGATCGATATCGCCAAAGCCACCTTTGATGCGTCGTTGGAATGGTTGACGAGCGTATTGGTCCACGAGACTACGCATATTAAAAAGTATAAGGATACAGGGAAAAAGTTTGGCGACGCCCATTTACTCGCGGATAAGAAAGTGGCTTTGCAAATAATGATCAACGAGGAACTTGATTGCAACAAAGTGCAGCTCGGTGTGCTAGAAAAAGTGGGCGGGGCAAAATACGAGATCGATTATCTACGGGCTCAAAAGGGCGACCATTTTGATATCGATAAAGACGGCGATTACGACATGGACGATTATAAGGGCCGAAAGTGGTGAACCTTAGTCTTGCCGCCACTCCGGCAGCTCGTTAGTTACGCGTCGAACATAGATCGACGATCCTTTCACCTCGACGACTTCGACCTTTTCACCCTGGATCAGTTCGTTCTCACCCTCGATCGGATACGCGGTCCATGTTGACCCAAACACCTTTACAGCACCTTCGTTAAGAGTACCTTTGCTAGCCATAGTGACCGTGCCTAGCTTGCCCGGTAGCGAATCGATGCCCATTTTCATCCGGTTATGTTCCCCGTGGCCAAAGTATTTAGCAAGGATGGTCCGTGACATAACGGTCAAAGCGCTCGATACGACCGCAAACGTCACAAACTGCCAGCCGAGCCCTAAGCCCATAAATCCAACGAGAGCTGCTGCCAACGCCCCGATCCCAAACCATAGCAATACAAACCCAAGCGTAAAGATCTCAGCGACGATCAGCCCTACTGCTAAAACAAGCCACAATATCCAGGTAATTTGTTCCATAAGATCGGGCGGTAAACGCCTAAACTCAATATACACGAAACCTTAAGTTAAAAGGCAAAAGTAAAAAGGGAAAACGGGATTCGGAAACAACGAGCCACGGCCAACTGACAACTGGCCTTTTACCGTGCTAATCTCAATAATCGTGCTGGGGTGGCGGAATTGGTAGACGCCCAGGACTTAAAATCCTGTGACCTTAGGGTCGTACGGGTTCGATTCCCGTCCCCAGTACCATCAATTTTTTAATTCAAAACACAAGTTCTGAGGTTACGATGCTGAAATATTTTCTCCGCTCGATCTGCCTGATATCTTTCGCGTTGGTACTTGCGACGCACACTTTTGCCGAAAGCAGTTCTAGTGAACTTAGCCGCTGGCAGCAGCAGGCACGCAATGTCACGATCACGCGTGACGATTGGGGCATTGCTCATGTCGTGGGCAAAACGGACGCTGACGCGGTGTTTGGCGCGATATACGCGCAGGCAGAGGACGATTTTAACCGCATTGAGACAAACTAACTCAATTCGATCGGCCGGCTTGCCGAGGCCGAGGGCGAAAAGGCGATATGGAGCGATCTGCGGCAAAAGCTTTTTATTGACGAGCAAGAGATCAAACGCCAGTATCTCGAAAGCCCCGAGTGGCTTCGTAAATTGATGAACGCGTGGGCCGACGGGCTAAATTATTATCTTGCGACGCATCCCGACGTAAAGCCGCGGGTCATCACAAAATTCGAGCCATGGATGCCGCTTACATTTAGTGAGGGCAGCATCGGCGGCGATATCGAATCGGTCGATCTGGGCAAACTGCGGGCATTTTACGACAAAGGATTTGTTGCTCAGAGTGAGCCGATCGATTTTGCCAAAGAGCCGACGGGGTCGAACGGTTTTGCGATCTCGCCCTCGAACACCAAAAACAAGAATGCACTGCTCCTGATAAATCCGCATACATCGTTTTTCTTTCGTTCGGAATTACAGATGACGAGTGGTGAGGGGCTCAATGCATACGGGGCTTCGACGTGGGGGCAATTTTTTATCTATCAAGGCTTTAACGAACACTGCGGCTGGATGCACACATCGAGCAAGGTGGATGCGATCGATGAATGGATCGAGACCATCGAGCGGAAGAACGGAAAAGTTCTATACAAACACGGCACCGCGGACAGGCCGATGATCATGCGGGATATATCGATCAATGTTAAAACGGCGTCCGGTATGACGGAACGTACATTCTCAACCTATCACACTCATCATGGCCCGGTTGTTCGGACTGAGGGCGATAAGTGGATTTCGGCCGGGCTCATGAACGAGCCCGTCAAAGCCCTGATGCAGTCGTACGGACGTACAAAGGCAAAGAATTATAACGAGTTCAAAAAGGTGATGGAGCTACAGGCAAATTCGTCCAACGCGACGCTTTATGCTGATGCCGATGGCAACACTGCGTATTTTCACCCAAACTTTGTCCCGCGTCGCGATCCAAAATTTGACTGGACAAAACCCGTCGACGGCAGCGATCCGGCGGCTGATTGGAAAGGCTTGCTCTCGTTCGACGAACTGCCGAATATCAAAAACCCGGCGAGCGGCTGGGTGTATAACAGCAACAATCATCCATGGTCAGCGGCCGGCCCGAGTAGCCCGAAACAGGCGGATTTTCCGAAATACGTTGACTCCGGGGTCGAGACTGCCCGCGGACTGCACGCCATCAGGGTGCTGAAAGATAAAAAAGATTTTACGCTCGATACGCTCAGAGATGCTGCGTATGACAGCTATCTGCCATGGTTTGAGACGACGATCCCGGCACTTGTTAAGGCCTGGGATGCCCTGCCAACGTCTGATCCGACGAAAAACTCTTTGGCGGGGCAGATCGCGGAATTGAAGAAATGGGACCTGAGATGGTCCGTACAATCGGTGCCGACATCGCTCGGTAATTTCTGGGCCGATGAAATTATTAAGAATATCGGAGCGGCGGCGATGAGATCGGGGATGTCATTTGAGGAGTATATCGCGAACAAAGCAACACCCGATCAATTGGTGCAAGCCCTTTCGGCTGCGTCAAATAAATTAACCGTTGATTTTGGCAAATGGCAGACGCCGTGGGGTGACATCAACCGTTTTCAGCGCATTACTGCCGATATTGTTCATCCATTTGACGACGCGGCACCAAGCATCCCGGTCGGCTTTACTTCGGGCAATCTCGGTTCGCTCGCATCTTTTGGGGCACGGCCATATAAAGGCTCAAAAAAATGGTATGGCACAAGCGGCAACAGCTTTGTCGCGGTCGTCGAGTTTGGCAAAACGGTGCGTGCAAAAGCCGTCACGGCGGGCGGCGAATCGGGTGACGTAAAGTCAAAACATTTTAACGATCAAGCGTTGAGATACTCCACCGGAGCCCTACGAGACGTTTATTTTTATCCCTCACAGCTAAAGGGACATATTGAGCGGACATACAAACCCGGCAACTAGGCACGGCAATTGCCATTAGATTGGCGGAGGCTATGCTCATGAAACTCAAACTTATATCGATCGCAATATTTACCGCTTCGCTTTTGGTGGTGTCGGTGTCCGCCCAAAGTCGTG
>JBGTII010000229.1:0-10296 GCA_041745735.1 Pyrinomonadaceae bacterium
TTACGAAGAGCTTACGCCCTTGGGGTTAGGGCGATAATTAACTTCATCGTTTATTCCTCCGTGAACTCTCCTTCGACATCTTTCTCAAACCACGCATACAGCGTCGGCAGTATGAATAGAGTTAGCAAAGTCGATGTTATCAGACCACCGATCACAATTGTTGCGAGTGGACGCTGAACCTCGGCACCGGCACTCGTTGCCAATGCCATCGGTATAAACCCGAGACTCGCAACCAAAGCCGTCATCAGAACTGGACGCAGTCGTGTCATTGCTCCTTCGTTAACGGCATCGCGGATCGTTTTGCCTTCTTCACGGAGATGGTTGATAAAGCTCACCATTACAACTCCGTTCAAAACCGCGACTCCAAACAATGCAATAAACCCGACACCGGCGGAAATCGAGGGTGAGTAACTGACTGTGATCGTATCTGACAAACCCTTGCCTGGTCTTCTCATAGGCCGCAATGCACTGAAGCTGTCGCCAGAGCAGTTTCGTGCATATGAGTCTCAGTGGGGGGCGACCATCTTTGCCATTGAATTGGAAGCCGCTAGGAAATTGTCGGCATTAAGTGGAAAAAAGCGGGCTTTTATCGTTTACTCAATCAGAATCCTGAATTTTAGGCAAAAAGTATGAAGGCGCGGGTGGATCCCGCGTTCCTTAAATCAGTGTTAGGTACGCGCTAAATTCGTCGGAAGAGACTTTCCGGGCTGGTTTTTTTCGTATGAATAGTGAATTAATATCTGTATCCGGTGAGTGTATAGTAATTAGAACCCTTCAGCTTAGTAAGGCGAAATATTTTTATGCCGACTAGTACTCTAGCCCCACATGGCGCCGCAACGTCAGGGAAAAATCATTTGGCCTCTGGGGCTGTGAATGTGAGACCATCCGTCAAAGGCAAATTTATCTTTGTCGGTGGGGAAAAGCTGTATATCAGAGGCGTAACTTACGGCACATTCCGACCCGATGAGCACGAAAACGAGTATCATCCGGAGCAGGTGGAACGGGACTTTCGTCAAATCGCGGAGAATGGCCTTAATTCAGTGCGAACCTACACGGTGCCGCCGCGATGGCTGCTTGATACGGCCCAGAAATACGGTCTGTACGTAATGGTCGGACTGCCGTGGGAGCAGCATATAACATTTTTGGACGACGACGAGCGGGTCGAGTCGATCAAGAACCGGGTTCGCGAGGGAGTGCGGTCGTGTGCCAATCATCCCGCTATTCTCTGTTACACCATCGGGAATGAAATTCCATCCGCAATTGTTCGCTGGCACGGCGCCCGCAAAATAGAAAACTTTTTAAAAGTCCTTTATGGGATCGCGAAAGAAGAAGACCCCGGCGGTTTGGTCTCTTACGTAAGTTATCCATCTACCGAATACCTTCAACTTGCATTTGTAGATTTCTTCTCCTTTAATGTTTACCTCGAAAGCGAAGAAAATCTCAGCAAATATCTGGCACGGCTTCAAAATATTGCCGGGGATGTGCCGGTGGTTCTTGCGGAGATCGGGCTTGATAGTCAACGTAACGGTGAAGAAAAGCAGGCCGATACGCTTGCCTGGCAGATTTCGGCGGCGTTTCGCTCAGGGTGTGCGGGTGCATTTATTTTCTCATGGACGGATGAATGGCACCGTGGTGGCCATGATATTGAGGACTGGGATTTTGGCTTAACCACTCGTGAACGAGATCCAAAACCGGCGCTCGCCGCAGTCACAAAATCCTTTGGGAAATCGCCATTTCCACGGGATGTTTCCTATCCGCGTATTTCAGTAGTTGTCTGCAGTTATAACGGCGGTCTGGTCATTCGTGACTGTTTGGAGGGGCTGCTCGAACTGGATTATCCGGACTTCGAAGTGATCGTTGTCGATGACGGCTCACAAGATAATACCGCCGATATTGTCTCGCAATATCCGTTTAGACTAATTCAAACGGAAAATCGCGGGCTTAGTAATGCCCGCAATACCGGTCTGAACGCAGCGACCGGGGAGATCGTCGCCTATACCGATGACGACGCCCGACCTGACCCTCACTGGCTTTATTACTTGGCTCAAACATTTATGACCACCCACCACGTCGGGGTCGGCGGACCGAACATTGCACCGCCGGGCGACGGATGGATCGCAGAGTGTGTCGCAAATGCCCCAGGTGGGCCGGTTCATGTACTTTTGGACGACGAAATCGCGGAACACATTCCGGGATGCAACTGTTCGTTCCGCACAGAAGCGCTGCGCCAAATAGGCGGTTGGGATCCCAAATTCCGTACGGCGGGCGACGATGTCGATGTTTGTTGGCGGCTTCAGCAAATGGGCTGGACGATTGGCTTTAACCCAGCCGCCATGGTTTGGCATCACCGGCGCAACTCAATTAGAACCTACTGGAAACAGCAGATCGGATACGGCAGGGCAGAATCACTGCTCGAAGAAAAATGGACGGAAAAATATAACGCCGCCGGTCATCTTGCTTGGAGCGGCCGGCTCTATGGCAAGGGTCTAACCCAAACCATCATCTCCTTTTACGAACGGATCTATCATGGCCGGTGGGGAATGGCGCCTTTTCAATCGGTTTATGAGCGGACGCCGAACAGTTTGTGGTCGCTTCCCTTGATGCCAGAATGGTATTTGGTGATTGGCTTGTTTCTAATGCTTTCTGTTCTTGGTATTTTCTGGCAGCCAATTCTGCTCGTCGGTCTGGTTTTATCGGCAGTATCTGTGGGGATGGTTTTGGCGCAGGCGATTATGAGCGCGGCAAAGGCATCGTTTACCGGTTCGCCAAAAACCGGAGCCGAACTCTTAAGAGCGTACGCCGTGACAACGCTCCTGCATGTTTTACAACCTCTCGCTCGTCTGGCAGGCCGAATTAGGTACGGCCTAACGCCATGGCGCCGTCGCGGAAGCCCGCACAGTACGTTCCCCGTGCCGCGGACGAAGTCGGTCTGGAGTGAAAAGTGGCATGCTCCGGAAGAAGTATTGACTATGATGGATGGATTGCTCAAAGAGGATGGGGCGGTCGTAGATTACGGCGGAGACTTTGACAGGTGGGATATCGACGTGCGAGGCGGAATACTGGCAAGCGCGCGCGTGCTAATGACTGTGGAAGAGCACGGGGCCGGCAAACAATTGTTTCGGTTTAAAATCTACCCGAAGGTGGCAGCGAAATGGCCGCTAGTCTTGCTTCTCTTGATCGCGTTGGCCGCACAGGCGGGTTTGGACTTTTTCTTTCTCGGCGGCACCGTTTTAATTGCCGCGCTATGCCTGACTGCAACAGCTTTACTCCTGTCCTCGCTGATATATAGAGAGAGTGCCGAGCCATTTGCGGCCATTCTCGGTTCGTTAGAGGCATTGGGGAAAATTCTGAACCAAGACGAAAGCAGCAAGGACGAGAAAAGTATTGAAACCACTTTAGCTCCAGAAACAAAATCCAACGGGCATAAAGCAGATTCCATAAGGGAAACCAAATCTCGAAAATCTGTCAAAAAAGCCCCCGCGGTGTCATCGACAAACGGATCCAAGGTGAAACCGGGTAATTTCCCTAGTCTTATAAAGCCGCTGTAAACATGGCGCCAGATCCAAAGAAAAATCGGCGGAGCAGTTATGACCTGCTCAAAAAATACCCTCTTTCCAGTTGGAAGGGCCTGGTATTGATTTTAGTCGTTACCATCCTGAGCACGGCCTTTAATCTATTGCAGCCGTTGCCGATGAAGGTCCTGGTTGATCACGTTTTTGATAACAAGCCAATAAGTGACGGTATCGCACAGGCGTTAGCCTGGATTCCGTGGTCAGCGGGTCCGGGGAGCTTATTGTTATGGGTTGCCTTGGCCGGGCTTCTCATTTTTGTAATTAACAGTTCGCTCGGGGTCGTTTTGACCTTTTTATGGATCCGCGTCGGGCAGAAAATGGTTTATGACCTGACATGCGATCTTTTTTCGTATGTTCAGCGCTGTTCGCTGCTGTTTCATAATCGCACCTCCGTGGGCGATTTGATGAGCCGTGTTACGGGCGATAGCTGGGCTATTTATACGGTGACCGATACCTTGGTTTTTACACCGATCCATGCGGTGTTTCTGGTCGCCGCAATGGTTGTAGTCATGGCTCAGATCAATCTTGAAATGACGCTCGTGTCCCTGGCCGTTGCCCCGGTCATGGCGATTGTATCCGCATCCATGGGGAAACGGATCAGGAATGCATCTCATAAAAAACGGGAGAGTGAGAGCCGAATTCAGTCTCATGTCCAGCAAACACTCAGCGGAATGACCGTGATTCAATCGTTTGCTCAGGAAGAGCGGGAAAGTACCCGATTCAGAGACTTTGCTCGTGAGGCAATCGGCGCTCAAAAGAGAAGCTCTTTGACGGGCGGCGTTTTTACCCTGCTCTCGGGCGGAGTCAGCAGTTTAGGGACCGGTCTAGTGCTTTATGTAGGCGCTCATTATGTAATTTCGGGGCGGCTGAGCATCGGCAGCTTGCTGGTTTTTATCGCCTATCTTCATACTCTGCAAGGAGAGCTAAAGGCCCTGATCGGAACATACAGCACTCTGCAGACCGCCGGCGCCGGTATTGATCGGGTGATCGAAGTGCTGAATACCGAACAGGAAATAATAGACGCTCCCGGCGCACGGGAGATGACATCAGTCCAAGGAGAAGTGCGTTTCGAAAATGTCTCGTTTGGATACGAAAAGGATACGCCGGTTCTGAAGAATATTTCTTTTGAAGTCGTGCCGGGACAAACTATTGCTATTGTCGGGCCGACCGGCGCGGGTAAAAGCAGCCTGGTTAGTCTAATTCCACGTTTTTTTGATGCATCCGGCGGCCGAGTTTTGATCGACGGATGCGATGTGCGCGATATAAAACTCGAAAGCCTGCGCAGCCACATTGCAATTGTTCTGCAAGAGCCGTTTCTTTTCCCGGTGACAATTGCCGAAAACATCGCTTACGGCCGGCCCAATGCAACATGCGACGAAATCGAAGCCGCGGCCATCGCGGCTAACGCACATCAGTTTATCGAAGGTTTGTCGGACGGCTACGACACAATTATCGGCGAGCGCGGGTCAACACTTTCCGGAGGAGAAAGGCAAAGGCTTTCGATCGCACGGGCAATCCTCAAAAATGCCCCTATTTTGATTTTGGACGAACCGACAAGCGCGGTAGACGCACAAACTGAAGAGCTAATTTTAGGGGCCCTCGAACGATTGACGAAGGATAGAACAACCTTCATCATCGCTCATCGCTTATCAACCGTGCGAAAGTCTGATCGGATCATTGTTATCGAAAACGGGGGGATAGTCGAAACCGGTAGCCGTAAAGAATTGCTGGGTAAAAAAGGGCTCTATGCGTTCCTAAATGAAATTCAGTTTGGCGAGCGTCGAAGTGTTGGCAAGGAATCCAATAGTGACTTCTGAACCTCAAAACACTACGGATGTGACCCGCCTGTCTGTCAGACTTCTCCGGTACGCTTTGCGTCGCTGGCGCGGCCTCATTGTCGTTTTGGCGATAATGTTCCTGAAGAGCAGTATGGAGGTTCTTAAACCTCTGCCTATGAAGCTGCTGGTTGATAATGTTCTAAACCAGATACCGCTTGAAACCACAATCGCTCGTCTGGTGGAACTGGTTCCCGGAGCTAGTTCGAGAGAGGGTCTGCTGATCTGGCTGGTCGCAGCAACCGTTTTGCTATTCGTCCTGGGATGGGCGCTGAATTTGGCGAGCACGTATTCAAAGATCGGATTTGGCCAGCGGATGGTTTACGACCTGGCTGAAGACCTGTACAGGCATCTGCAGCGTCTCTCGATAAAGTTTCATAGCCGCAAATCCACTGGTGATTTGATTCGGAGAGTGACGACCGACACGGGCAGCGTTTCAACGATTGTCAATGACGCGCTTTTGCCCGTCCCCGTTGCTGTTTTTACAATACTTTCGATGTTTGTCATCATGTGGCAATTGGACACGACTTTAACATTGCTCGCCCTGATCGTCGTCCCCTTTATGATCATTACTGTCCGCATCTACAGCGGTCCGATGAATGATCTGAGCTACCGGCAACATGATGCGGAAGGTGAAATTTACGATGTAGTTGAGCAGACGCTTTCGTCTATGCCCGCAGTACAGGCGTTTAGCCGGGAGGGTATGAACGACGAACGTCTGCGCGACGTCACCGACAGAACTCTCGCTGCTACAATTGATAGTAATAAGGTTCAATTGCGTTTCAAGGTTTTTACGGGCCTTGCGACCGCCGCCGGAACCGCCGGGATAATATGGATAGGCGGCTCCCACGTCCTCGACGGGCAGCTTACTGTGGGCAGCATTCTTGTTTTTATAGCCTATCTCAGCTCTCTTTATGGCCCGCTGGAAACGGTGATGTACACGTCGATGACTCTTAATTACGCAGCCGGCAGCGGACGCCGGGTAATGGAGGTACTGGATACCGCGCATGAAGTTGAAGATCGTCCTGGTGCGACATCGCTCGCTACAGTCCCAGGGCATGTTCGTATCGAAAATGTTACTTTTGGATACGAAGCAAACCGTCCTATCTTGAAAAATATTTCGGTCGAAGCTCTTCCGGGTCAAACGATCGCGATCGTGGGACCGACCGGCGCAGGAAAAAGCACCTTGGTCAGCCTCATTCCCCGATTTTTCGATCCCTGGGAAGGAAGAGTTTTGATAGATGGAATCGATATTCGTGATATAAAACTAAACAGCTTGCGTAAAAACATCGGGATCGTCTTGCAGGAATCGTTTCTATTTCCGCTGACAATCGCCGAAAACATCGCATACGGCAGCCCCGATGCGAGCGCCGAAGAGATCGAATCGGCGGCTCATGACGCAAACGCTCACCAATTTATCGAGGCCATGCCGGACGGCTATGACACAATTATCGGCGAGCGCGGAGCAACGCTTTCAGGCGGCGAACGTCAAAGGCTGTCGATCGCTAGGGCAATGCTCAAAAATGCCCCGATTTTAATTTTGGATGAACCGACCAGTTCACTTGATGCACAGACCGAAGAGCTGATTTTAGAAGCACTGGAACGATTAAAGAAAGGCAGGACAACATTCATCATCGCTCATCGCCTGTCCACCGTGCGAAGGGCCGATCGCATCATCGTCCTCGAAAGTGGGCGAATTGTCGAAACAGGCAGTCATGAAGAATTGATTATAAAGAAGGGGTCTTATGCTTCCCTTTATGAAACGCAATTTGGTTTAGGTGTATCGGATTAAATAACGTAGAGCTAAAAAGTGAACAAAAAACTAAGAATAATAGTTTTGGGTATGATGGGGCGCTGTCCATTTGGCGGCCAGACATGGCTTTACTTAAATTGGCTGGCAGGACTAAAGCAGCTTGGGCATGATGTCTGGTATGTCGAAGATGATACGGTTTGGCTCTATGACCCGAACGTAAAAAGTATCACCGATAATTGTTCGTACGCGATCAACCATATTTCACAAAGCCTTGAAAAAATTGGACTCAAGGATAAGTGGGCGTTTCGTTTGGCAGACCGGGAAGGTGCCTGTTGGGGGCTTTCCGAACAGAGCTTAAACGATCTTTACATCAATTGCGATGTTTTACTCAATATAGTCGGAGCAACGGAACTGCGTGAGGAACATCTCAGAGCTCCACTAAGAGTTTATGTCGAAACCGATCCGGTGAGCGAACAGTTAAAAATGGCTAACGGTGATATCGGTTCAATTGAAATTTTTTCAAATCATAATGTATTTGCTTCATACGGCGAGAATTACGGCTCAGATGACTGTCGGGTGCCGCTGGGTGAAATAAAATATATCAAGACCAGGCAACCCATAGATACGCACTTCTGGCCCATGGCCTATGTCTCCGACGCCACATTATTTACAACGATTGGTAATTATAAACAGGTCGGAAACGATATTGAATACAATGGCGAGATCTATCGGTGGAGCAAACATCATGAATGGGAGAAATTCATCGATCTGCCAAGCCATACGAACCAGAAGTTTGAATTAGCATTAAAAGCGGATAGCCCACGCGACCGCGAATTTATCCAAAAGCACGGCTGGGGAATAGTCTCACCGTACGAGATGTCGCTGGACGTTTTTGGGGCGTATCCCGAATACATCAGACAGTCGCGGGCCGAGTTAACTGTCGCAAAAGATCAAAATGTTCGGCTTCGAAGCGGTTGGTTTAGCGAGCGTGACGCCTGTTACCTTGCCAGCGGTAAACCGGTGATCGCGCAGGACACCGGATTTAGCAACATTTTTCCAACAGGAGAGGGTCTTTTTGCGTTTACGGCAATGGATGAGATTGTGGCGGCAATCGATGCGATAAATAGCAACTATGAGCGACATTGCCATAAGGCCAGAGAAATCGCAGAAGAGTATTTTGAAGCGACCGCTGTCGCCTCACGATTACTTAACGATCTTGGCATATGATGGACATGTAGTGGTGGAACTATCCCAGTCACGGATTGCCATTTTGAGTTTGCAAACGGCGAATGATATGAAAATTACTTTAGTATCACAAGGTTATCCCCCGGAAACCGCTGGCGGAGGAATTTGCACCCAGACCTACTTAAAGGCAAAGGGTCTATGCGAATCTGGCCATGAGGTTTATGTGATTTCACGAAGCATAGACGAGAAGCGCCATGAAAATATTGAACGAAATTTGTGTGTTATTCGGATTCCCGGCTTTGAAGCTCATTTGAGTGAAATGACGGACATTGTCCAATGGTTAACCCACAGCGCCTTGGTTGCTGCTGAAATTGATTCCTTAAATAAACGGGTTGGGCTGGACATCATAGATTTTCCAGAATGGGCCGCGGAGGGTTATGTCTATTTGCTTAATCGAACCGAGTGGAATTCTGTTCCGACGGTGATCCAATTACACGGCCCTCTCGTTATGTTGGCCCACACGATTGACTACCCTAATATTGATTCTGAGTTTTATAAGGTGGGAACGCATATGGAAGCTAAATGTGTTCAACTGGCCGATGCCGTTTATTCGTCGAGCGAGTGTTCAACTCAATGGATCCGCGACTACTATGAGCCAAAGAAAGAAGATATACCCACCATTCATCTAGGAGTGAACACCTCGGTGTTTGCCCCCGATCTCGTCGCAAAAAATGAGCACCCAACAATAATTTTCACGGGAAAGATCGTCCAAAATAAAGGTGTCGAAGAACTAGTTGAGGCCGTAGGAAATCTTGTCAAAGATTTTTCGGATCTACGTCTGCGGTTGATCGGCGGTGGGCACGAAGGATTTATCAAACGACTACGAGAAAAGGCTCTTCAGATCAATACAACTGATTTTCTCGAGTTTCCGGGTTTTGTTGAGAGGGATAAGCTGCCTAATGAACTTTGCCGTGCTCATATATTTGCTGCACCTTCTTATTACGAAGGCGGACCGGGATTTGTCTTTTTAGAGGCAATGGCATGCGGTGTTGCTGTAGTCGGGTGCAGCGGCAGCGGCGTTGACGAAATCATCGCGTCGGGCGAGAACGGCCTGCTCGTCCCGCCCAGAGACAGCAAAGCCCTGGAAGAGGCTCTAAGAACAATTCTGGGCGATAAGAAACTCATGGAACGAATGGGAACAAACGCCCGTGATTTTGTTTTAAGAAACGGGGATAGTCGGCAGTGCCTGGCTAAACTAGAAGCTTTTTATTATTCCGTTCTTGGCCAACAACCTACGGAGACAGGTTTTGCTCATTATGGGTATTAGCGTCGAATATAGATTACTTAAGAATTTTGACGACCCCGCGATTTCACCGGAGGCTTGGAATCTGCTTTTGAACGGCGGACCGAGCGATGTCGTCTTCCTCACTTGGCAGTATCAAAAAGCGTGGTGGGAGGTCTTCGGGTCAGGTGAATTGCTACTCGTCACCGTTGAGGTCAAAGGAAAATTAACACTCATAGCTCCCCTATTCGCAGCGTCGGGAATGGTTTATTTTGTGGGGTCTGGGTGCTCAGACTATTTGGATTTTATAGGTAACACGGAAGACGAAGGCCTACTCGAAGGTCTCATGGTTTTCGCCGCACAGCACGTGAAGGGTTTTCTGGGTTTTCAACTCTTCCATATGCCGGAAGGCTCGCGATCGGAAAATTCCATTAACATAGCGGCGGACCGTCAAGGGTGGGAACTGATCGAGGAAAGCTCCTGGGCGTGCCCGAGGTTAGAGCTGACCGAGCATCCGGAAAAAGCATTAGAGGCCGTCCGAAAAAAAAGTTTGCGTCGGCACGAAGCGTATTTTGAGCGTACCGGCGATCTAAAAATTGAACATTTAGCGACTGGTGAACAGATCCTACCGCATCTTGACGCCTTTTTCGATCAACATATCGAACGGTG
>JBGTII010000230.1:0-2346 GCA_041745735.1 Pyrinomonadaceae bacterium
AATGAAAAAATGCCAAGGTCTTTTTCACCCAGTTTATCAAAGACGAGAATGTTGTTTGCCCGGACGCCGAGCTGAAATATCACGGCGTTTATCATCAGCGGGTAAGATTCGATCAGCAGCAATCGATAGGTAGGGTTTACGAGTTCTAGACCGGATGCGGGCCCCGACTTTCGCCACTTAAAATAATTGATCGCAAACATCAACAGAGCAAAAGCCGCTTGGCTCAAATATAAATATTGGATGTCAAAACCGCTTGCGCAAACATATATCGAAATCCCGATAAAAAGCACTGCGTTAGCGATCTTGTAAACGCTGTATTCCGTTAGCCGGCCGAGCGTTTGGTACGCCGTGTAATATGACTCGCTCAGGGCGTCAAAACCCTTGGCCGCGATCATGAGCAAAATGAATAGTAAATTGATCTGTAACGCCGGATAAAAAAGTACGATCGCAGCCGCCGTTAAGATCAAAACTAACCCCAGGTTGCCGGTTCTGAGGCTTTGCACCTTTGCGAGATAACCGCGAGAATCGTATTGGCCGATAGCCAGATCCCGCCTCATCAGCAGCGAATACGCGCTGCCGATCCCCAGGATCCCTATCTGGGCGATCGAATATGAAAGAGCGTAGATCCCGACGGATTCCGTCCCGTAAAAATGATTGATGAGGAAATTGACAAGGACAAAGGAGCCGAGCATCACGTATTCCGTAACGCTCACGACTGCGCCTTCTTTCACGATACCGACTAGTTGCCGACGTCTTTTAGCGGAAAGAAAGTTCGAAATGGTTTTTCGAAACATGAAGGAAAGTTTAGCACGGTAACTTTAGCGGTCGGGCACGCACCTACTTGGCGCTTTCGGCATACACCTCTAGCAAAGGTTTGATGAACGTGTCGATCCGGTGGTCCTGTTCGTGCCATTTGAAGACGAAATCGTAGCCTGCCTGTCTCATTTGATCTTTTTCTTCGGGCGTCATGTTGCTTAGCTGTACCAGGCGTTGATAGATCTCATCTTCTGTAAATGCGGTCAAAATGGGCGGGGTTTCGCCGCCGTAAAATTCCTGGTCGGTAAACGCCGTAATTAGCAGGCTCTTAGACGACAATGTTTCGATCGCATTGAGGCCAAATCCGGTCTTTACACCCTCTCGGTCCTCATGAAAACGTTCGAACCACCGGTCATGGAAAAACTGGTCGACTATTACGATATTTGGCATCGCCTGGTACTTTTTTAAGATATACCGCGGCATATCGCTGATCCAACGAACGTATTGAGTGATGCCGAGATCCTTGACGAGAGCTTTAGTAGCCGCCAGATCAACGCCCTTTTCAACCATCATCAGCAGACCATTCGGTTTTTTCTCCTTAGCATACCTCGCAAAGGCGCGGATAAATTTGTCGTTGCCCTTGGGGTCATTCCACACTGATTTCCAAGACTGTCGCGAGGTCATGAAAAAGACATGATCATAGTGTGCGAATTCAGCATTCAGTTGCTCATCCTTGTCCGCTTTGTAGTTCACAATGTCCCTCGGGTACGTCAACTTAACGGTTTTGTCCTGCAGGCCCTGCCCAACAATAAACTTGCGATATTGATAACCCATTAAGAGAAGAATTCGGCTGGCGTGCGACTTTAGGGCCTTGCGCTGCATCCGGCCAAACGTAAAGATCTTGATCAGCTTTTTTAACTTCAATCTCAGCGGGTATGTATTAAAAAGCAGGCACTTGAAATCATCGACAAAGTCGATCATATTCACATCGGTGCCGACGCTGTATAAAACGAACGGGACCTTTGCCTTCATCGCCAGTATCGGGCCGTAACAGCTAACCAAAGCAATGTCGCACTTGGCAAAATCATTTATCAATTGCTTGGTTTTTCCGGTCGGAAAAACAAAATTCGGAAAAACCGGATAGTAGTGTACCCATGACGGCAGGTTGTCGGGCGAAAGCGATTTATCATCCCACCACGGAAAGTCCTGCTCATGGTCCGAAGCCAGGTCAATAAACACTTCGACATCGATGCCTTTGGCACGCAATTGCTTTGTAATATCATAGCCGCAATTCAAATTGTTGCCGTACACATGAACTCTCATTAGGCTTCCGTAACCCTTCTAAGAAAAGCCGCGGGATTGCCAACTACTGCAGAATTATCCTCAACGTCGCCCAACACCACACTTCCCATACCCACGATGCATTTGTCTCCGATAGTTATATTTCCAATTATCGAACAGTTCGTCCCCAAATAGCAGCTATTACCAATTTTGGTGCCGCCCGAAATGCACACGCCGCCCGTGATACAAGTAAAATCTCCGACGCTGCTATCGTGGCTAATTACCGTGTTCGGCAGCACGATGACATGA
>JBGTII010000231.1:0-8608 GCA_041745735.1 Pyrinomonadaceae bacterium
CTGCCGCTACCGAAATAGCCACGGTTGCCAATGACGATAGCCTCAAGAAAACCCTCGTTTGTACTCTGGGTGCCCGGCCGAATCGGATTATACCAAGACGAGAGCACGGGAGCATCTGGATTGGTAATATCAAAGATAAAGGCTCCTCGACACGCGTAAGTACCCATGACAGCTATGTTGCCATCACCGAAAATATCGGCAAATTTTGCATTGGACGATCCGCTCGTACAGTTTGGCGTGATCTGGGAACGAAGTCGTACTTTCTGCGCCGGGACGCTTGCGACAACGAGCAACACAGCAAACATAATGGCGGTCAGATACGTAGCTCGCGCGAATAAAGTTGGATTAGAGGACATTATTTTACCATCTCCACAGATGCTCGCAGAATAGAACCTAAACCCGTATTTTACTCTAATTTGGTCCGAACAGCAAGAAAAAGGCCGGGTGCAGCTATCCGACCTGACCATCTAATACTGTATCTCGTTTAAGAAGCGGCTTGAATAGCCTCGCGCATTACGAGATCAAATGTGCCCGGATCGACCTTTCTAAATCGTCGATTGCGATTGAGCGAAACGGCGATGGATATCGTGGGGTTATTGCCCTTAAATTTCATTCCGCCCGAAACAAGCAGATTATACAGCTCGTTAACGTGCAGCGGGCCGCCCGCCTCACGAAGCAAAAGCGTGCAGGCCTGTGTGATCGTGCGGTCGTTAAAACGGCTGCTGATCGCCTCGATATTATTTGTGATCGACGGCAAACGGCGGTTGTTCGTGATATATGTGATAGGGCTTTCACGGCGATAATCTCGCGGCGACTGGCTCGCTTTTAACTCAGGATAGCTTTCGCGGGGAGCATTATCTTCTTCGATCGTCAGCGTTTTACCCAACGATTTGGCACGCCCCGTGCGGCTGCCCGAACGCATCGTGACCAACAAACTGTTGATCGCCTGATCGGTCTGAGCGGCGCTGTTCTCAAGCGCGACTATCTCTTGGCGCAACATATCGACCTCGTTCTCTGCCTCGCGAAGCCGCGTCAGCAGACGATTTTGCTCATTTCGCGTTTGCTGCAAAATTTGCTCAAGTGTTGCTATAAGATTTTCGTCTAACATATTGTTAACAGAAAGGTTATCGGATTGAATTGATTTGGGTTGAGTAGCGTAACGCTGTTGGTGAGATCAGTTGTTTCTCTTCGTTACAAAGTCCAAAGTATCCTCCAAACAAGAACGATACTCCGATTCGGGCAAAACATCAAGACTTTTTCTTGCGCGGTCGATATAGCTTTCGGCGACGAGTTTGATCTCGTCAAGAGTGCCGTTCGCAGCGAGCTGCTCTTTTAGCTCTTCGCGGGTCAGTTCTGCGTATGCCCCATCGAGCATTACCTTTTCGAGCCGTGGCTTTAACTCCGGCTGTTTTTGCAGCAATGAGATCAATGGGAGCGTCAATTTGCCCTCAAGCAGGTCGGTGCCGGCGGCTTTGCCAAGCTTTTCGGCGTCGGACGTAAGATCGAGGATGTCATCAGAAAGCTGAAACGCCACGCCAAGCTCCATACCGTATGAAGCGAGAGCCGTTTGCTCTTCGCGGGTCGCACCGCCAAGTATCGCTCCGATCTCGCAGCATGCCGAAAACAGATACGCCGTCTTTCGCCGCAGTATATCAAAATAGTCATTCTCGGTGATGCTCAGACTACCAATGAGCGTCATCTGGATCAGCTCACCTTCGGTCATCTTTCGCGTTAACCGCGTCAAAATATCGAGGATCTCAAGCGAACGCTCTTTGAGGCTCGTCTGAAACGCGGACATATACAGCCAATCGCCCATCAGCACCGCTGTATGATTACCAAACCGAGCATTGATCGAAGTCCGATTTCGCCGCACATCCGCATTATCAATAATGTCGTCATGCACCAGCGTCGCCGTATGCAGCATCTCCATCACCGTCGCCAGCCGAATAACATTGTCAGCACTTCCATTGCCGCCAACGGAGTAATTCGCCAATATCAGTAATGCCGGCCGAACACGTTTACCGCCAGACGCCCGCAGATAATCGCCCAGATAATTTATGACCTGAATATTCGAGCTTGCCTGTTCAGCAAGCTCATCTTCGACCAGCATCATCTCCGGCGAGATCAAGCCAAAGATCTGCTTTGCCGCCGCTGCTGGGAATAGGTTCTCTTTAATTGGTGCAAATGACTGCATTAAGGATATTTAACCGCGAAAAACGCTAAAGAGACTAAATAAAGAATTCCTTTCCTAAAGTCGCTTGGATTTTGTTGACACGATCCTTTCATATTCGAGCCTCGGAAAATGGCCGAAATTAACTAACAGTCCTAGCTCGTATCCAGTGGCCTTGAGATAAGTTCATAACTTGAGCACGATGCTCATCCGCTAATTTTGTAACAGCTTTGATCTCGACAATAATTTTATCGAAACACACTAAATCAGGTTTGTAGATATGCTGTAGCTTTTGCTCTCTATAAAACAACGCAAGCTCATGTTGCTCGATAAATGGTATGCCTGTATGGCTCCGTTCTATCTCCAGACATTCCTGATAAACCGGCTCTACAAACCCACACCCCTTATCTTTATAGACTTCAAAACATGCTCCGATTATTGCGTAGCTTTCATCTTAATAGATAAGGTCGACCACAATTTCGTAATTTTAGTTTGATTTCGTCTTTCTCTAACTTCGAAAATAGAAAACTAATAATCGTTTACAAACAAGTAAATAGCCAGAGTTCTTATTTTTAGCACCTTTCGTGTATTTCGCGGTTAACTAATTGCTTCGATAATTATCAAACGTCATATCGATGCCAAAATCATTGGCCTTGAGCTTAGCCATTACGTCCTGTAACGTGTCGCGGTCTTTGCCGGAGACGCGGACGGTCTCGCCCTGGATCGATGCCTGGACCTTAAATTTAGCGTCTTTGATAAAGCGGACGACCTCTTTTGCCTTTTCGATCGGAATCCCCTGTTGAACCTTTACGAGCTGGCGAACGGTGCCGCCGGCGGCAGGTTCGATCCGCTGATAATCAAGAGCCTTAAGCGAAATGCCGCGTTTGAGCAACTTACTCTGCAAAATGTCGTTCATATTGCGAAGCCGCGTCTCGTCTTCGGCGGAAAGCATCAGGTCCTTTGCCTGCAGTTCGACATTTGCCTTACTGCCCTTAAAATCAAAGCGCTGCGAGATCTCTTTCTCAGTCTGGTTAAGAGCGTTGGTCAGCTCGGCGTAATCGGTTTTTGAAACAATATCAAATGAATTTTCTTTAGCCATAAGGTTATTTTGCCACAGAGAACACAGAGTTCACAGAGCAGTTTTTTTGTCGGACTAATTCTCAGTGTTCCCCGTGGACTCTGTGGCTAAGTCCAGTCTGAAAAGATCGAGGAAATTTTGAGTAGTGTGTTCCGCAACAGTGTCCACGGTTACCCCGTAAAAATCAGCCAGAAACTGTGCCGTATGAACAACAAAGCTCGGCTCGTTGCGTTTGCCCCGAAACGGCACTGGCGTCAGGAACGGGCAATCGGTCTCGATCAGCAGTTTATCCAACGGCACAACGCGGGCCGCGTCACGCAGATTGTCAGCCTTTTTAAACGTCACATTTCCCGCAAACGATATCAAATACCCCAGCGGCATCAACGCCTCGGCCATCGCCGCCGTCCCGCCAAAACAATGCATGACGCCGCGAAAACCTTCGTAAGAGCATTCCTCAGTTAGTATCTCAACCGTCTCGGCATCCGCATCACGACTGTGAATAATTATTGGCAGCTCTAATTCTCTTGCCGTGCGTATCTGCCGCCGAAAAACGTCACGCTGCACATCTCGCGGTGAATGATCGTAATAATAATCAAGCCCTATCTCGCCCCACGCGATTACCTTAGCACTCGACGCAAGCTCAACTAAATGCTGCTCCGCTTTGTCATCATAAAGCTTCGCATCATGCGGATGAACGCCGACCGACGCGTAAACATTGTCATACTTCTCGGCAACCGCCACCGCCCGCCGAAAATCATCGGAGTGCGGATCGCCCGTGCCAATATTGAGCATAGCCGCAACACCAGCGGCACGAGCCCGCTCGACAACCTCGTATCGGTCATCGTCAAACTGCTCGCCGTCAATATGGCAGTGGGAATCGATGAAGATCATTTCAAACGTGCGCCTATCTCTACATCCTCAAGAAAAGTGGCAAGTGCGGGTTTTGGGCCGGAACTGTCTTCGAGGCTCGCGGCACAGATCATGCCTTGTGACTCTAGGCCTCTCATTTTGCGGGGCTTGAGGTTGGCGACGACAACGACCTTGCGGCCGACGAGTGTTTCGGGATCGTAATACTCCGCTAGCCCCGCGAGTATCTGACGCGGCTTTTCTTCGCCAAGATCGACCTCAAAACGCAGCAGTTTATCAGCGTCGGGGATGCGTTCGGCGACTTTGATCTCACCAACACGCAGCTCGACTTTGATAAAATCATCGATGGTGATGAAATTGTCCGCTTGTTCAACTTCAGCTTCCGTCGGCACAGGAGACCCAGTCGCTATCGCTCCCGGTTCTGACTCGGCTGCCCGCTGCTCGCTGACTGCCGACTGCTCTTTTATCTCGCTCATAACTTTATTTTTATCAATTCTCGGGAAAACACCGACCGTTTCACCGATCTTGGTGCCGGTGGCGAGTTCTCCCCATTTCAAACTTGCCGGGTCTATGGCAGCGATGTCTTCGCTAAGCCCGATCTGACCATAAATATTCTTCGTCGCCTCCGGCATTACCGGATGGAGCAATATGCATAACCACCGCAGCGTTTCGGACGCACGGTAAAGCACAGCGTTAAGCGTCTCGGCTTGCTTCTTATCTTTTATGAGTTCCCACGGCTTTGCGTCGGAAATCAACTTATCGACCCGTGCGATGACCGTCCAAACCGTTTCGAGAGCTAGGCTAAATTCAAAATTATCAAACCGCCGTAAAAACTCATCGCGGGCGTGTTCAATGACCGATACAAGTTCCTGTTCGTCGGGGCTGACGCCGGCACGTTTGGCGTTAATGTAGTTTTCCTCGACGATCTTACCGGACGGGATCAAGCCTTCGCGGTATTTCGTGACCATCGAAAACGTCCGGCTTGCGAGATTGCCGAGCCCGCTTGCGAGGTCGGCATTTGCCCGATCGATCAAGTTTTCGTAGCCAAACTTGCCGTCCTGTCCAAAAACCATTTCGCGTAGCAGAAAATATCGCAACGCATCGACCTGAAAATGCTCATGTAACACATCAACTTCGATCACGTTACCTATTGTCTTGCCCATCTTTCGACCATCAGCGTCCAGCCACATGCCGTGGGCATACACGGTCGTCGGCAATGGCAATCTAGCGGCCTGCAAAAAAGAAAACCAATATACGGTGTGAAACCGCAATATGTCTTTGCCGACTAAATGCACTACATTCTGCCAGTACTTTTCGAAACCGACCGACGCCTTTTCCTGATTGCCGTATCCGAGGGCTGTAATGTAGTTGGTCAGAGCGTCCATCCAGACGTACATCACATGTTCTGTATCGTCAGGCACAGGCACTCCCCAGGCAAGCGACGTTCGCTGCCGGCTTATCGACAGATCTTGCAAACCACCGCGAACAAAAGACAAAACCTCATTTTTACGAGAATCAGGCCGCAGAAGTCCCGGCGTCTTCTCAATTGCATCGATCAGAAATTCGTCATAGTCCGAAAGACGGAAAAAATAGCTTTCCTCGGCGATCTTGTCGAGTGGCCGTTCGTGGATCGGGCAATGCGGAAGTTCCGAGCCTTCGGGCAAATAATATTGCTCCTCGGTCTTAAATTCAGCACACGGAGCACAAAACCAGCCTTCGTAAAAGCCTTTATAGATGCACGGGTTCCCCTTCGGTGTTTTACTATTAGCGATCTGACGCCACAGATGCTGAACCCCTTCGTAATGAAACGGTTCGGTCGTCCGCATAAATAGGTCGTAACCGCCATTTTCAGTATCAAGCCGGAAATCGTGGAACATTCGCTTTAGCTCGCCCGAAATGTAGTCAACCTGCTCTTGATTTGTACGCCCTTCACGCTCGGCGGTACGCTGGATATTGATGCCGTGCTCATCGGTTCCGGTCAGGAAATAAGTGTCAAAACCACGTTGTCGCTTATTGCGATTGACAACGTCCGCGACGATCGTCGTGTACAGATGCCCGAGATGCGGCAGGCTGTTCGCGTAATAGATCGGCGTTGTAATGTAAAATGTCTGTGTCATTCGTTACCCTTTGATCAGCGACATCGCCTCGGCCCGCGTTCGCGGGTCTTTGCGGAAACCGCCCAGCACTGCCGATGTTATCGTCACCGCACCCGGTTTTTTAACGCCTCGGAGCGTCATACAAGTATGCTCGGCCTCGATGACGACCATGACACCGATCGGATCGAGCTTGTCGAACAAGGTTTGAGCGATCTGTTGGGTCAAACGTTCCTGCACCTGCAATCGGTGCGAGAAGACCTCAGCGATCCGTGCAAGTTTTGAAAGCCCCACAATACGGCCGCCTTTTGGGATATAGGCAATGTGGCATTTACCGGTGAACGGTGCGAGATGATGCTCGCAGACAGATGCGATCGAGATGTCTTTGACGATGACCATTTCGTCGTGGCTGTCGCCGGGTAGCGGCACGATGTGCTCGCTGGCATCGATCCACATCCCTTCGGTCAGCTCGGCGTAAAAATCCGCAACCCGCTCAGGCGTTTTCACCAAACCATCGCGATCGGGGTCTTCGCCGATGCCCTCGAGCATCAATCGAACGCCGTCGGCGATCTTTTTCAGATCGATCCTCTTTTTTAACTTTTTCGCCATATTAAATCCATTCCGGTAAGACTATGAGTTTAGCTGTTTAACATCGAAATAAAAAGCGGCCCGGCATTGAGAGCTTTGGGTGAAAGCAATTTTCGGAACGAGAAAACAATTGGCAGTTTTGTTACACGTAGTGAGTTAAAAGAACTCACTTTGATCGCGATTTCGCTGGTCAAATCGCCCAGAAGGTTGTTTAATTGATTCGACCATGGCCGACGAAATTAGGCCGATTAGATCAGACTCAACTAGGTGAGGCTTATGTATGTATGAAAAGCTACGAAAATATCCTCGTGCACGACTACAGACCGAGTTGTGGATAGGACAGGATGGCATATACACGCGTACAGACGAATTGCTCAGTGACCTGAGCATCGGCGGTGCATTTGTAAGCAGCAGACAGGTCTATCCGGTCGATTCTATTCTGAATCTTCGGTTCAAAGTACCGAGCGTAACTAATTTTATCGCCTGTACGGCGATCGTCCGAAGTATGGCCGTAGGGGATGGTTTTGGCGTGCAATTTCTGGATCTCTCGGGCGATAATCTCAACAGTGTTGGCCAACATGTCGCGACCGTTGTTACTTCCGGTGCCGAATCTTGAATTCCTCCCTACCCAATTGTTAGGGTCAAACGATATACTTGAGTTTTCGTCGTTCACGACAAAGTACGCGAGGTAAGTATTATTGTGGCTCTTACATCACTAAAAAGAACTCTGACAAACTGCGTCATCGAAACCGCCAGATCAGAGTTCAATATTGAACTCGAATCCATTCCGTCGGAGATCCCGCCAAAAACTGAGATTGGCGATGTCGCATTCCCGATTGCGTTTGAGCTCGCAAAACAAATCAAGTCCGCCACCGGTGAGAAGAAAAACCCGCGAGCGATAGCCGAAACACTTAGATCCGCATTAGAAACGGTAGATTTTGTAGGTAAGGTCGAGGTTGCCGGCGCCGGATATCTCAATGTTTTCTTTGATCGCGGGAGGTTCTTGGCTGAAAACGCCGCGTCTTGGCCTTTGCCAAATGCCGGCGCAGCCGGTGCTAAAGTCTGTGTTGAGCACACTTCGGTCAATCCCAATAAAGCCGCACATATTGGCCACGTACGTAATTCGGTGCTCGGCGACACGTTTCAACGCATTCTGAAAGCGACCGGAAAGCGTGTCGAAGTGCAGAACTATATCGACAATACAGGTGTTCAGGTTGCCGATGTCGTCGTTGGATTCCTGTTCATGCAGCAGATGAGCCTAGCCGATATAAAAGCACTAGATCAACAACTTATCGCTGACAACAAAAGATTTGATTATTACTGTTGGGACCTCTATACAAAGGTCGGAGTCGAATATCAAACAAACGAAGGATTAAAAGAAAAACGGGCGGAAGTATTGCATCTCGTTGAAGAAGGCGGCAACGCGACCGCCGAACTTGCCGATTATGTTGCGACCCGGAACGTCGAATGCATACTCGACACGATGGAACGGCTCTCGATCCGATATGACCTGCTCCCGCGGGAATCTGAGATCCTGCATCTGCATTTCTGGGACAAAGCATTCGAGCAGATGAAAGAGCTCGGCGTGATCCATTATGAGCCCGAAGGCAAGCAAGCCGGCTGCTGGGTGATGCCGTTCGAAGAGCATACTGGAAACGAGGATAACGAAGGCGATAAGATCCTCGTAAGATCAAATGGGACAGTTACCTATACGGGCAAAGACATCGCCTATCAGATGTGGAAACTCGGTCTTCTGGGCCTTGATTTCAATTACAAGCATTTTCACACATACAAAAACGGCCAAGACGTTTG
>JBGTII010000232.1:0-8415 GCA_041745735.1 Pyrinomonadaceae bacterium
AAGGACCGCGATATTATCTCGGCTAACTATGACCTCATCCGCAAAGGCCAGCAAAAGGACATAATGCTCGAACCCTATGACATCATTGAGGTTGACAAGGCCAAGGACAATATCGCTATGACCCTTATGAAGGTTGCGCTCGGGGCCGGTAAAACCTTTGTTACCAACACGGCGACGGGCGGCGGCCTGCGTGTGCTCTATTAAGATCTGGCGTCCGTATATATCCGGTCGATAACCTCGCGGTATTTATCATCCACAATTCGACGCTTTACTTTGAGCGTGGGCGTCAATTCGCCATTCTCCACGGTTAATTCGTGTTCGAGAAGGGCGAATTTTTTTACCTTTTCAAACTGGGCAAGTCCTGCCGTGAGGCTTTCGATCTGGCGTTCAAAAAGATCGAGAATGCGGGGGTTTGTGCAAAATTCAGCGGGCGTTTTTATGTCGAGACCTTTGATCTGGGCGTAAGATGCCAACATTTCAAAATTCGGCACGATCAACGCGGCCGGAAATTTTCGCTCATTACCCACAAGTACGACCTGACTCACAAACCGCGAGGCGACGATCATTTGCTCGATATGCGCCGGGGCGATATATTTCCCCCCCGAGGTTTTGAACAGTTCTTTTTTGCGGTCGGTGATCTTTAGGTAGCCTTCGCTGTCAACCGTACCAATATCTCCCGTTCTAAACCAACCATCTGCAGTAAATGCTTCGTTTGTCGCTTGTTCTTTGTGATAATAGCCCGCCATGATACCCGGCCCGGTCACCTCGATCTCGCCATCTTCAGCGATACGCACGGTAACATTTCTGATCGGGCGGCCAACCGTGCCCACCTTTACGGCCGTTGGGTTATTCGATGAGATGACCGGTGACGTTTCAGTCAAACCGTAGCCTTGCATGATCGAAATACCGGCACCGGTAAATATCAAAAAAATCTCGTCCGGCAATGCCGCTCCGCCCGTAATGCAAAATCGAAGCCTTCCGCCGAAAAAATCACGCAGTTTAGAAAAAACGATCTTGTCCGCCACACCGTGTTTGGCTACCAAGGCCATTGGGATCGGCTGGCGAGCCTCATTTAGAGACGCAAACTCCTTTGCAATATCGATCGCCCAGTCGAAGATGATAGCGTTGATGCGGCCCGATTGAGTCGCCTTGAGTCGGGCGCGTTCGAAAACCTTTTCAAAAATACGGGGTACGCCAATAAAGATCGTGGGCCGCACTTCTTTCAAATTGTCCGGCACCTTATCGATCGACTCGGCATAGAAAACACGCATCCCGTACATGATGTAGACGTACATTCCAGTGCGTTCAAAAACGTGCGATAGCGGCAGGACCGACAGGGATATATCCAAGCCGGTGAACAAATACTTTTCACTTGCGTCGATCACGTTTGATATCAGATTGGCGTGCGTTAGCATCACGCCTTTTGGCTCGCCGGTGGTTCCGCTGGTGTAGATGAGGGTGGCAATATCCTGAGGATCCAGAGAATCAGCTAATTCTTGCAGCAGAGCCGGATGTGTTTCTCTGAGGGTTGCTCCGGCTGATTCAAGACTCTCTAATGACACCACGTTTTCGGCCTCAATTCCGCCCTCGAAAAAAACAAATTTATCGATCGACCTACAATCCGCCAAGGCGGATAACAGCCGGTGGTACGCGTCGACGTCTTTGACAAAGACTATCCGGGCTGCCGAGTCGTCGATAATGTAGCGAACGGTGTCCGGTGATAGGGTAGTGTAGATAGGGACATCGATCACGCCCGCAAACTGGCACCCGCCGTCGGATAAAGTCCATTCGGGGGAGTTTGGTGCGAGGATCGCTGCTCTATCGCCTTTGCGGAGGCCCAACGAATAAAGCCCAAGCGCGATATTCTCAGCCCGCTCGACCATCTTAACCGATGAAATTGATCGCCACTCATCACCATCCTTGTAATTTAATGCGTCAAGCAGATCATATTCAGTAACCGAGCGGCGGAATAGCTGCGGCAGGGTCTGCGGCTCGTTATCCATTAACGGAACGCTACGCCCAAGCGGGTTTCGACGGTCGTCCATTAAATTGTTCGCCTCGGTCGTCATTTACACGACATGCCTCCAAAGAAAATGCTCAAAACCTCGTTGGCCATCGGCGGCAAAGGATAGGCCTTTTTCGAGAGCACCCAATTAGTCACCATTTCGTCTAAGGCACCGTAGAGGATCTTTGCGGCAACGACAGGTTTGACCTCTTTGCGAAAAACACCGGCGTTTTGCCCATCCTCGATGGTCTTACGGATAATGTCTAGATACTCGCCAAAACCTGCAGCCGAAAATTCCTGCATAAATTTGGTCGAACCGCGGAGTTCGACCTGAAACACGATAGCCAAGTCGCGATCCGCACCGAGGCGTTCGAGATGCATCTCCGCAATTCGGGTCAACTTGCCGACCGGATCAGCGATCTCAGCGAGCTCTTTTTTACCCTCGGCGATAAACTCGGCCATCGCCCGGTCAAAGATCGAATGCAGGATCTCGTCCTTGCTCTTGAAATAGAGATAGACGGTCCCGTCAGCGATGCCCGCCTCGCCGGCGATGTCAGCTACCTTTGAATTAAAATAGCCCTTTCCGGCGAATACCTTGATCGCTGCACGCAGGATCGCCTCGCGTTTGTCGGTGACAACCGCACGTGCCGCAGAGCCGTTTCTAGCTGATTTTGGCATACGTGTAATTATGAATGAATCGTCATTCAGTATGCACCTAGGCTATAACAAAAGTGAAATTGAAACAAGGAAAATTATTTAGAGGAGGTATTTTAGCTAGAGAAATAAAATGGCGGAGAGGACAGGACTCGAACCTGCAAGCGCTTACGCGCGGTAGTTTTCAAGACTACTGCCTTACCAATTAGGCTACCTCTCCGCACTTGGCATGCGGCAATCTAAAAATATACTGTACGCCGCCGTGTTAGACAAATCCCGAGTTAATCAGTGCCGCCGCTTTTTGCCATTTGCTTTGCCAATTCGCTTTTTACGACCTCGATACCCTTAATTCCCTGAGCCTTGGTAACGACCTTGCCCTCGCGGTCGAGCACGTAATGCATCGGAAACGGGATATTTATTTCGCCGTTCTTATCAGGCGTACCAAATTTGCTGATGATGATCATTGTGGCGTTTGGTATAACGCGGTATTTGAAAGGATTCTTAATGAGAAATTTTTCAAGGTCCGGCTTTCGGCTGGCGGCGAGGCCTAAAAAAACCACATTTTTATTGTCTTTGTACTGATCGACGAGCGCATTGAGCAGTTTGATCTCCTCGACACAGTTAGGACAGTTTATGAACCACAAATTCAGAACGACGACCTTTCCCTTTAGCTCAGTGGTATCGACCTTTTGCCCCGCCATGTCGAGAGCAGCAAACTCGGGGCTCGCACTTGGTTGAGCGGAGATCGCGACTGCTAAAAGGAGGACTGCGACCAGGACATAAAAATTCTTCATAAACCACTTTTAGTGGTAAATACATTGTATGTCAAGAAAACTGAGCAGGAGTTACTGGGAAAGGAGGCGGGTTAGGGCCGAATTAAGTGCCGGGGTTTTGTCATAGCCACTCGATCTAAACTCGATATTACCCGTATCATTTACGACGTAATACGACGGATAACCCATGTCCAGATTTCCGCTTTTGTCGCGGTCGGCATACTGCAGCAGGACACCAAAACTGTTTGGCAGGATCTGCGTTTCAAGCGGATTCCTTTTAACGTATGCCTTGATCTTTTCCTCGTTCTCGGTGGTGAGTGATAAAAAAACTACCTTTTTACCGTTAAAACTCTTGATCAGGCGGTTGAGCTTAGGAAATTCGGCGTGGCATATTTGGCATCTCGTAGACCAAAATGTAATAACGACAACGGTGCCGCGAAGCTGATTGAGATCAAAATCAGAACCGTCTAGTGTCACGCCGGAAAAAGCAGGCGCGGGCGAACCGACTTTTAGATTGTTCTGCGAAAACGCAGATGCAGCAATAATAAGGGTTAGAAATGTGATCGTTAGAATTCTCATCGTTTTGGGAGTAAGCAATTTGTTTAAGAATGTAAAACACTCTTGTTATATATAAACAGCTAATGAATTATACATCCAGAAAATTTGAAATAGAAATAAAAACCGCATGTCCGGCCCTTGGGGGGCACACATGTTAAAATCATTGGATGCTCCTCGAGTCGATCACGGCCGAAAATTTTCGCAATGTACACGGTGGTATTAAATGCGGCAACCGGCTAAACATCCTCGTCGGCGAGAATGGCCAAGGTAAGACCAACTGGCTCGAAGCGATAGCGGTTTTGGCTTCGGCCCGGTCGTTTAGGACAACAAAACTACAAGAAGCGGTGAATTTTGGAGAGACCTCGGCGTTTATTCGGGGCGAGGTCCGCGAATCCACGGAGATCATGCGTGTGTTGCGGGTTGTGATCCAAGGCAACACGAAAACGCTCGCGATAAACGATAAGAAGGAGACGGTGCAAAGCTATTTGGGCCAGCTTCACGCGCTCGTATTTAATGCGGATGCGCTGGATATCGTTCGCGGCCAACCGGACGCGAGACGGCGGTTTCTCGACGCGGGGATCGTATCACTGCACCCGCCGTTCGTTCAGGTTTTTACCGATTACAATCGCGTTGTGCGGCAAAAGAATGCTTTGCTCCAATATGCCCGCGACAACGAGCAGTCACTCGAGAAAACGACGGATCTGCTTGAGCCGTGGAACACCCAGTTGGCGACGCTCGCCACAAGGGTACACACGGCCCGTATCCGATTTGTCGAGCGGCTAAATGGCGTGCTGGAGAAAAAACTTTTTGCCCGCGAAGAGATTTCCGTCGAATATCTATCGTCGCTTGAAGGAAAAGGCGATATGACTGACTACGCCGCACTGATCACCGAGCGGCTGCAGTTGCGCGTTCAGGCGGAGGTTGTGGCGGGGCATGCCCTGATCGGAACGCACCGCGACGAGCTCGAAATAAAATTTGACGGGCGTGATCTGCGAAAATTTGGCTCAGCCGGCCAGCAGCGGAGCGCTTTGCTCCTGCTGCTCCTAGCAAACATCACCGTTTTCGAGGCCACACGCGGCGAATATCCGCTCTTTTTGCTCGACGACATCGACGCCGAGCTAGACTTTGCCCGCATCGGCCAATTGCTCGATTATCTCGACGGCAAAACACAGGTTTTTGTCACCACTTCAAAGGACAATTTTGTCGATAAATTTGGTGCTAACGCAGCTGTTTTCAGAGTCGTAGCAGGTGAGGCCAAAACACAATAAAATAAGGCTATTTATTGACCTTGGCGGCTGTCTATATTACGGCAAAAATGGTAAAATCTTCCTTTGGGATTCACGGTATATTTTCGTCTGTGAGAACCATCAAAACCGCACCTACTAAGCGGCTCAACATATTCTAAAATAAACGAGATCTAAGGTTACAGAGGTTTAAAAATTGGCTAAGGCAAAACAAGAATACGGTGCTGATTCGATCACCGTTTTAGAGGGCCGCGACGCGGTCCGCAAGCGTCCGGCGATGTATATCGGTTCGACGAGCGAGATCGGTTTGCATCATCTGGTGTATGAAGTTGTCGATAATTCGGTTGACGAGGCCCTAGCGGGTTTTTGCGACACGATCGAGGTCGTGATCCATATGGACAATTCCGTCACGGTGATCGACAACGGACGCGGCATTCCGACCGATATTCATAAGCAGGAGGGACGTTCGGCGGCTGAGGTTGTGATGACGATCCTCCACGCGGGTGGTAAGTTTGATTCGAATTCGTACAAGGTTTCCGGCGGCCTGCACGGCGTCGGCGTAAGTTGCGTCAACTTTCTGAGCGAATATCTGCGGCTAGAGATTTGGCGTGACGGCAAAACGCACGAGATGGAATTTGAGGCAGGTATTCCGGTCGGTGCTCTGAAACAGACGGGAACAACGACAAAACGCGGGACCAAGATCACTTTTCGTCCCGATTCGAGCATTTTTGAGACGACCGTCTATAGTTTTGAAAAGCTGTCAGAAAGGCTGCGGGAAAAGGCATTCCTAAATAAAGGCATCCGCATCCACATCAAAGACGAGCGTGAGGATCCTGAAAAATCGCACGAATTTTATTACAAAGGCGGCATCGCCGAATTCGTCAAGCATCTTAATAAGAACAAGAGTCCGCTACACGATGAGCCGCTCTATTTTGAACAGGTTGCCGATGACCTCTCGATCGAGGTGTCGATGCAGTACAACGACAGCTACGACGAAAAGATCTTTTCGTTTGCCAACAATATCAATACGGTCGATGGCGGCACGCATCTGTCAGGCTTTCGCGGTGCGATCACACGCACGATCAATAACTACGCCGAGTCGTCGGGCATGGTGAAAAACGCCAAGGTCGCGCTTACGGGCGATGACGTTCGCGAAGGTTTGGTCGCCGTGATCTCGGTCAAGATCCCGCAGCCGCAGTTTGAGGGACAGACTAAGGGTAAGCTCAATTCGCCGGTCAAGGGGCCGGTCGAGTCATTTCTCAACGAAAAGCTCGGCGACTTTTTCGAACAAAACCCGGCGGTAGCCAAAAAGATCGTCGGCAAGGCCGTCGATGCAGCCCGTGCCCGCGATGCGGCGCGTAAGGCCCGCGAGATCGTTCGTAAATCGGCACTTGGCACATCGACGCTACCCGGCAAGCTCGCCGACTGTCAGGAAAAAGATCCGGCATTGTCAGAGATCTACATAGTCGAGGGAGATTCGGCCGGCGGGTCGGCCAAGCAGGGCCGTGACCGTAAAAATCAAGCCGTCTTGCCTCTTAAGGGTAAGATCCTCAACGTTGAAAAAGCCCGCTTTGACAAGATGCTCGGCCACGGCGAGATCAAGGCGCTGATAACGGCGCTTGGAACAGGTATCGGAAAGGAAGATTTTGACGTAACAAAACTGCGTTATCACAAGATCTGCCTGATGACCGACGCCGACGTTGACGGCAGCCACATCCGTACACTGTTGCTCACTTTCTTTTATCGCCAAATGCCTGAGCTGCTCGAAAATGGCTTTGTCTATATTGCTCAGCCACCGCTTTTTAAAGTAAAACGCGGTAAAAAAGAAGAATACATTAAGGACGAAAAGGCGATGTTTCGTTATCTGATGCGGATGGCGACGGGCGATTCGCAGATCAGCTCGGACGCGCGGCCCATCGAGGGACGCGAGCTTTCTAAGGCTCTCGAACAGACGACCGAGCTGAAAAACTACTCGTCAAGGCTTGCCCGCCGTCTGCACAACGACGCCATTCTTGTCAGTCTAATATTAGAGGCTTTCGCCGGTAAGGACGGCATTTTGACCAAAAATCAGGTTCGCCTCAGAAAGGTATTTGGTGAGCAGGATATGATGGCCGAGATCGAGGGCAAACTCATCAACGCCGGTTTTAACGCCGAGTTGAAGGGCGACGCCGAGCACGGATTGCTGGAGATCGATATTACTTATCCGAACGGACAAGGCGTCAAGATCGATTGGAATCTGGCAAGCTATGTCGAGTTTCAAAAAGCGATTGAGCTAAAACGCACTCTCGACATGGATTTCCCGGGCCCGTTTATTCTGGGTGAAAATGGCAGCAGCGAGACGCTCGCCACCCGCGAAGAGCTGCTCGAAAAAGTAATGGCGATGGCCAAAAAAGACCTTTCCATACAGCGTTACAAAGGGCTGGGCGAGATGAACCCCGAACAGCTCTGGGAAACCACGATGGATCCTGAAAAGCGGACGATGCTCCAGGTGCGGATCGAAGATGCGATCGAGACCGATAGCATATTTACCGTGCTGATGGGCGATCAGGTCGAGCCGCGGCGTAAGTTTATCGAAGATAACGCCCTTGATGTTAAAAATCTAGACGTCTAAAACACTATGAAAAAGATCATCTTTATTGCGGCGATCATTCTTGCCGTCACTTCGTTTGCCTTTGCCCAAAAAGCACCGGCGTTTTCCCAATACGCGACAAAGGTAACAAAGGTTAAAAACGTCACCGTTAACCTAAAAAGCCACAAAGACGCCTCAATGTTTCGCACCAATCTGCGAAACGCTGCAAAAGGCGGCGTGAATTTTGCCGGGCATTTTATCTTGACCGGCTGGGGCTGCGGCACGAATTGTTCGCAATGGGCAGTTATTGACGCGAGAAACGGAAAGGTATTTTTCCCTAAGGAGTTTGCCGGAGCGGGTACGGGATTTTGCGAACTGCCAAAGAACGGCCTGCCGTCAGATGCACCCAAACAAGAAGATCCCGAGTATCCCGATGTAGTCGTTTTCAAATCAAACAGCCGCATGGTCGTCCTCAACGGCTTTACCGGCGGCGGACTCGACAATCAGGATATGAAATGCGGTAATTACTTTTTTGAGTGGACAGGCACCAAGCTCAAACAAGTTAAACTCATTGAAGGCAAACGCGTCGACAATCCTTAAACATTAGGCTAC
>JBGTII010000233.1:0-58327 GCA_041745735.1 Pyrinomonadaceae bacterium
GGTGGTCAGCGGTGCGGCGTCCACAAGAGCGATAGTTTTCCCGACGGCAGCTTTATCACGAGCGAGGGCCGTGATCGCATCGACGACAAAATCGACCGGGACGAGGTTGAGCTTGACGGCGTCATTACCGACATTCATCACGCGAAAGAGCCATGGGGCTTTGCGTAAGTAGTTGATGAGATAGTAGATACCGTCATACTTGGACGTTTCACCTGTCAGCGAATCGCCGACAACGACCGACGGTCGATAGATCGTGACGGGAAACGCAGGCTTTAGCTTTTCGACCTCAGCCTCGGCCAAATACTTAGTTTCCTCATAGTTATTGCGAAACCCGGCGTGGTGTTCGAGCTCGGTCTCGAGGATCTCGCCCTCACGTTTTCCCGCAACATAACAGGTCGAAACGTAGTTGTAACGCCGAAGATTTCGCACCGAGCGGACGAGGTCGTTGACGTTTTTTGTGCCCTCGAGATTTACGTCAAACGCAATGTCTTTCGGAATGCCCAGGTCGTACGCTGCGGCTAGATGAAAGACATCGGTCGTCTCAAACAGTATTGTTTGCAGGTCTTCGTCAGGGATCCCAAGATTTGGCCGAGTGATGTCACCCTCGACGATCACATAGCTCTCAAGTGACGTGTTTGTCAGCTCGGCGATCTCCTCGATCTCCTCCATCGCCTTATCGACGAACTGCGGCTGGACGAGCAAATAAAACTGAGTTTCGGGCTTTGCAAGCCGCTCGACGAGCCGTCCGGCGATAAAGCCGGGAAATCCTGTGAGGAAGATCGTTTCTCTGTAAAGCATACGTTGGTGTTTATTCTAACAACTCACGGCCAGATTTGGCTTAAATTGGCGGACACGCGCGGCAAAAAAACATTTACTTGCCCTTTCTCAGCGTGGTATCTTTTCTGGCGCGGTGCATTTTGTATGAGAATTCAGGAAATGAGGTCGGGGATCACGCATCTAAAGAAAAAGATGGAGATCGAACGGCCAGTAAATTATTTCGAAAAGCTGGCGTTAGTCAATAATATGACTGAAGCTGAAAAGGTTGCGGCCGTGTGCGAGCTGGACGAGCCTATCTGGTCGGTCGTCTCGTTTGAACGATGCGAGGCACACAGTCTGATATATGAACAAGCCGCCGCATTGCTGTCCGAATTAGATGTCCGGGGGTTTACGGGCCTATGCATCATCACAGATGATGCCGCGTCGCGGGTCAGCCGCTAAAACTCCAGCACGACCTTACCAAAACTCTCATTCGATCCCAGATATTTATAAGCTGCGATCACGTCTTCGGCTGCAAAGACTCGGTCAACGTTTGTTCGAACCGTGCCGTTAACTAGCAGCGGCACGACTTCGTCAGCAAACGCTCGCGTCGCGTCGGCCTTTTCCGTTGTTGAGCGGCCGCGCAGGACAGTTCCGGTAATCGTCAGACGCTTTTGCAAAGCAATACTCATATCAAACTCAGCGGTTCGTCCGGACGTCAGTCCGACTAAGATTAAATGGCCTTTTACCGCGAGGCTCGCGAGATTTTGGGGAAAATAGGCCCCGCCGACGAGGTCGAGTATTACACCAACGCCGCGGCCGTCGGTAATCTCGCCGATCTGCTCGGCGAAATCAATGCCGTCCGCGGTCGAGATGCCGTGATCGAGGCCATATTCGGAACACCGGTCGAGTTTACCGGCGGTTCGGGATGTCCCGATGACCATCGAACCACCGGCTTTCCCAAGCTGCAATCCTGCAAGGCCGACGCCTGAGCCGACAGCGTGGATGAGCAACGTTTCGCCTTGTTTCAACCCGCCACGAGTAAAGATGGCGTCGTGAGCAGTGATAAAAGCCTCGGGGACAGCAGCAGCTTCGGTAATGCTGAGATTTTCAGGAATGCGAACGAGCAGCGAGCTGTCGATGGTCAAATATTCAGCCTGGGCTTCGCCAGCGGTTATGCTAAATACGCGGTCGCCGATCTGCCAATCGGTAACGTCATCGCCAACGGCGGCAACTTCACCGGCAAACTCTAACCCCGGAATGTTTGGCGAATAACCGGCGGGCGGAGGATAAAGGCCGCGGACTTGCAGCAGATCGGCGCGATTCAATCCGGCGGCATGAACGCGGACAAGCACATCGTTTGCTTCTATTTCACGCGGTTCATCCACCTCTTGAATTTTGAGGTTATCTTCGCTGCCAAATTCGGTTATATAAACTGCTTTCATTTTTTCCTGATGCAAAAGCCCGCGCGTAAACCAGGGCGTAACCTTCAACAACCGTGTCAAGCCCTCGCTTACGAGCGGGCTTCTGCATTATTTTTTTAGCTTGGTCTCGATGTCGTTTGCTTTGAGCGAATTACCTGTCGCGCGCTGGAGCTCGGCGATGGCTTTGTTTAGCTCGATGCGTGCTCGCAATTCCATACTGCGGGCGGCGGTCAAGGCTGTCTGGCGTTCGAGTACCTTGTAGACATCCGACTGGCCTTCGTCGAGTTTTCGTTGTTCTGACTCGTATTGCTTTGCCGTATTTTCGCGAGCGACCGAAGCGGCACGTAATCGCGCTTCTGCGGTGCGAATGGCTTGCAAGGCATTTCTCACCTCGATCTGTACGCCCTGTTCGATCTGCTCACGCTGGATCTCAAGCTTTTCGGCCTCAACCTTTGCGCGGCCGAGCTGGGCGTCGGCGGTCTTGTCGCCAAAGAGCGGGATGTTGAAATTGACGCCGAAACGCAGAACCGGATAGCGGTTCGTGAAAATACCGCGAAACGGGCTACCGGTCAGCAGGGCAAGATTTTGTTGCTGCTGGATACAGGCCGGTGAACCGGGGTTAGTGGTGCAGGGTGTCGGAAAGTTGGGGTTGAAAGCTGGATTGCTGGTGCCGCCAATGCCGGCAGAAGTGTAGCCAGCGACTAGGTCGATCTGCGGTTTTTTCAGCTCGCGATACAGCTTTTGGTCGATCAGATTTATATCTTTCTGTGCACGATTGATCTCAAGCTCGGGGCGGTTTTCGATCGCGGTATTCATCGCTTCGCCCAGCGTCGTTAACGGCGGCGTCACCTCAACAGGCTCGACGGGGACGATGGCCTGTCCCCAAAGAAAGTCATTGCGATTTGGCGAAATGAGATTTTTCAGCACGTTTTCGGCAAGGTTGACGGTATTTAGCGCGTCATAGACGGCCTGTTCAAAATTGGAGACCTGAGTTTCGCCCGCAACGATGTCGATCGGGGCAAGTTGGCCCTCGTCGACTAGGCGGCGGTTATGTTCTTGTTGGGTCTTAGCGTCGCGGACCGCGTCACGCTGGACCTGTAAATTACGTAGAGCGTAGGTCAGATCCCAATAAGCCTTTTGCACCGAGGCGACCGTCTCGATCGAACGCTGGCGAAACTGCGTATCGGTCAGGCTGATGTTTCGCTTGGCGATCTCTATCGTGCGGCGAGCTTGATCAAATCTTCGCCCGCGAAACAACGGCTGCAGGACATTGAATCCAAGGCTTGAGTTTAGCTGCGGGCTGAGGATCGAGATCGGGTTGTCGGTCGTGACACGCTGATTGTTAAATGACCCTGTAAAGACTGTGCCAAATTGCGGAGCGTATGCCTGCAAGGACGCGTTGCCGAGCAGCGTGCCGTTGGTCGTCTTTTGATTGCTGCTAAAAATACTGACGTTTGGCACGGTCGTGCGGTCATAGTATGTTTGGCCGGAGAGACGCGGTTGGTAGACGCCGCGGGCTGCATCGAGATCGTATTCTGCGATACGCTCGTTTTTACGGGTGAGCTCGATGTCGCGATTATTTTCAAGAGCGAGTTCGATAGCGTCGCGTAGGGTCAGCGTTTTTTGCTGCGTCATATCGACACCGACGCGGCCGAGATCGGGAAAGCTCCGGTCATCCGAACGATATTCCGCCGCGACCGTCGGCACACCCTTGATGTCTTCGGTCTTTACATTTTGAGCATCGGGCGTGGGCGACGGGGTTTGACCGAGCGCGCGTCCACCGACCACAAAAAATGCCGTTATAAAAATTAGGTAAAAACGTCCCTTCATAAAACCGATCCTCAGATCGAACTCTTGCGAAATCACTTATTGAGCGAACCGAATATTGAGCCTGCCGCACCGACAAAACGCCGCTTTACTCCGCCAAATAGCCATTCGGCAAGACGGTTGACGTATTTAAAAAGCCGCAGCTCGGCGAGGTCGTCAAATAAAGAATAAAAAACGGGCACCGCCAGCAGCGTCAGCAACAAACATAAGCTTTGGCCGCCGACCACGAGCACGCCGATCGAGCGATTAGTTCCCGAACCGGCACCGGTCGAAACCACGAGCGGGATCATACCCGCGACGAGTGCGATGGTCGTCATCAAGATCGGACGCAGACGGTCGCGGTTTGCTTGGATGATCGCGTCGTAACGCGACATTCCCTGAGAACGCAGGTGATTGGTATGATCGATCTGCAAAATGGCGTTTTTCTTAACAACGCCGAATAGCAGCAGCAGCCCGAGCCCCGAAAAGATATTCACCGTCTGCCCCATCACCAAAAGGCTGAAAATACCAAACGGAATGGAGAGCGGCAGCGTCAGCAAGATCGTGATCGGGTGGATGAACGATTCGAACTGTGCCGCCAGCACGATGTACATAAAGATAAATGACAAGGCGAAGGCAAGCAGAAAATAGAAACCGGCCTTGCCCATTTCCTTTGACTGGCCGACGTAGCCCGTGTGATAACCCACAGGAAGGTTCAGTTCCTTAACATAGCTGTCGATCGCCGACGTGATGCTTGCTGCCGAGCCGCCCGGTTTTGTATTCGCCAGCAGAGTCACCTGTTTTTGCCGGTTGGTACGGTCGATGGCGCTCGGGCCAGTGCCGGGTTTTGTTTTTACGACGCGGTCGAGCGTGACAACGCCGAGCTTTGATGAGGGTACGATCATTCGCTTCAAACCCTCTTCGCTCGTTCGAAACGGGTTGATCGCCCGAACATACACGTCGTATTGATCCGAGCCTGCGTTGAATGTTGTAGCTTCTTGTCCGGCGACGAGAGTGTTGAGAGCTTGCGAGACATCGCCGACTCTTACGCCGAGGTCTGCAGCGGTATCGCGGTCAACCTCTAGCTGCAATTCAGGCTTGCCTGAGATGAGCGTCGTGTCGACGTCGACTGCGTCCGGAATTGTCTTCATTTTTGCGAGGACCTTTACCGATGCTTCTTCGAGCACCTTGATGTCAGGGCCGGAGATCAGGAACTGGACGTTAGCATTGCGAAAACCGCCGCCCGAAAACGCCTGGACGATCTGGACGCTTGTTCGCAATTCGGGCGGAAACTTTGCCAAAACCTCGCGGGCGTCGGCCATCATCAGTTCCTGAGACTTTGGACGTGTGCCGACATCGCTCAATTTTACATATATCGTTCCGGCGTTGACGACCTGCTGCTGTCCGCCGCCGACCGTCGCAAGCGTATCTGTTACGCCCGGAATTTTACGGATCTCCGTAGCGATCCGCTCGAACCATTGTGACGAGGCTGAGAGGCTTGTGCCCTCAAGCGTTCGGACTGAGATCTCAAATTGCGATTGGTCATCGACCGGCAGAAAGTTTTTGCCGACCATCATAAACAGCGGGATGATGCTCAGGAATACAAGCACGACGAGAGTTACGATCACCCAACGACGGGCCATCGAAAACCTCAGCATCCACGCATACCACAGGTCAACTTGCTTGAACCAGCCTTTGTAATGGCTGTCGTCTTTTTCGAGCTCGGTCGCGGCATCACCCTTTACCTTGTCGAGATCGGTCTCAGGTTTTACCTTTTTCTGTTTGATCAGCCGTGCCGCAAGCATCGGCGTCAGCGTGAAAGATACGATCAGAGAAACCGCAACCGCGAACGACGCCGTCAGGCCAAACGACGACATAAATTTGCCGACGATGCCCTGCATAAATCCGATCGGCACGAACACAGCCATTAGCGACAGAGTCGTTGCAAGAACCGCGAGGCCGATCTCACGTGTTCCCTCGATCGCGGCCTGGAATGGGTTCATCCCCTTTTCTTCGACAAAACGGTAGATATTTTCCAGCACCACGATCGCGTCGTCTATAACGATACCGACCATCAATGTCAGCGAAAGCATCGTGATCGAATTGAGCGTGTAACCCATCGCATAGACGAGGGCGAACGTCGAGATGATCGATGTCGGGATGGCGAGCGCCGCAATAAAAGTCGCGCGGAAATTCCACAGAAATAGGAAAACAACGATCGAAGCGAGTATCGAGCCAACTATCAAATGTTCCTCGATGGCGTGGAGCGAGTTTTCGATAAAGATCGAGTTGTCACCGATGACACGCATCTGGAAACCTTTTGGCAGTGTTGGCTCGATCTCTTTTAGACGTGCCTTGATCTCTCTAGCGACTGCGACGGTATTTTGCCCCGATTGTTTTGAAACGATCAGCGTCACCGCCGGTTGGCCGTTTAGACGAGCCTCTGAGCGGATCTCCGCCCCACCGTCCTCTGTGTACCCGAGGTCTTTGACCTTGACCTGATAGCTCCCTCGTGTCGCGACGACGACGTCGTCAAATTGTTCCGGTTTTTGAATTTTCCCTACGGTGCGGACGGCAGTTTCGGTTTGTCCAGCGTCGATGCGACCCGAGGGAAACTCCATGTTCTGGATGCGCAATGCACCCGAAACCTCAGCCGGAGTAACATTATACGAACGCATCCTGTCGGGATCGACCCAGACGTTTATCTGCCGTTCCTGGCCGCCAATGATCGAGATCTGGCCGACTCCGCTGACGGATTCTATACGTTCCTTGACCCTATTTTTGGCGATCTCAGTTACTTCGCGTAGCGATGTCGGTGCAGATATTGAGATACGTAAAACCGGTGCGGCATCAGTATCCAGCTTTTGAACAGTCGGCTGCTTTGCCGTCTCAGGCAGATTTGGAATCACCGTTTGGACGCGGTTTTCGACTTCTTGAGCCGCGACGTTGACGTCTTTTTCAAGCACAAACGCAACAAAGACCTGCGAAATACCCTCGATCGAGGTCGACCGCAGCTCGTCGATCCCGCTGATGGTATTGACCGCCTCCTCTACCTTGTCGGTAATTTCCGTCTCTATTTCTTGCGGCGAAGCTCCCGGGTTGACGACAGTAATCGTGATCGTCGGAAAATCGATCTTTGGAAACAGATCGACGCCGAGGCTCAAAAACGAAAATGCACCGACCACCACGAGCGACAGGATCAACATCGTGGCGAACACAGGACGCTTCACACAAACTTCAGCAAGCCATTGCATAATCTTCTTTACCCCTAGTTCATTTGCCGGACGAGAACACCGTCAAAGAGGGTTGCTACGTTACTGGTTGCGATAACGTCGCCCTCGTTGAGGCCGGCTTTGATCTGGATCAGGCCGTTTTCGAGTAGGCCGGTTTGGACGAGGATCTCGCGAACGGCACCGTCTTTGACGACATAAACCTTGTTAATATCGCCCTCAGCTTTGACTGCCGTCGCGGGAATCATCACCGCATTTTCGGGCTTTGATTGCGTAATGCGCACCGTCGCAAATTGCCCGGGTTTGAGTAGTCCGTCGCCGTTTGCCACCTCGGCCTCGACAGTTAGTGTGCGGGCCGTGACACTCACATTTGGCAGCATTCGGACGACGGTGCCGGCAAAGTTTCTGTCGGGATACGCACTTGTCTGGAGCGAGATGCCCTGTCCTATTGCTATCTTTCCGATGGATGCCTCGGGAACGTCTATCCGCAATCTGAGCGGCGATGTTCTAACGATGGTGCCGATCTTTGTATTTGGCGCAGCCGGCGAAAGATATTCACCCGGATCGGCGGTTCGGTCCGAGACGTAGCCGCTTATCGGAGCGTAAATAACCGTATCGGTAAGCGATTTTTGTGCCTGCTCGACAGTGGTTTGGGCCGTTCTCACGCCCGTTTTTGCAGTTGCTACGGCGGCCTCGGCGGAGTTGATCGCACGGACGGCAACGGCCGCGTTCGATCGAGCTTCATCCAACTGACCGATCAAAGCATCACGTTGCGAACGGCGTTGATCGAGTATCGATTTCGAAACATCTCCCGTATCAAAAAGCCGCTGTGCTCGCGTCAATTCTTTTTCCGCCAGCACAAGCTGAGCGGTCACAGATTTGACCTGCGAAAACGTCATGATGTCGAAAGACTCACCGTCTTTGAGCCCAAGCCGGATCTGTGCCTGACGGAGAGCAGCGACAGATTGATCAACCGCTTTCCGTTGCTGTTCAACCTGAGCCTGAGCCTGTTCGATACGGATGCGGGCGTCGCGGTCATCGAGCCGCACAAGCACGCTGCCCTTTTCGACAAAGCTGCCGACATCAAAATTGACCTCGACGATCTTGCCAGCGACCGCTGGGGCGACATCGGTTTGGGCGTCACCGGCGAGGTTACCGGTCGCCTCAAAATAGGTCGGGATCGGTTTGACCACGGCCTGTGCCGTCGTGACATCAACGGTTGTCGGCTGTACGTTCGCATTTGCGTTGGCGTTTTCGCTCCCTCGTCCGCAGCCGACGCCCGCGACCGTTGCCGTCAGGACCAATGCCGCCAAAAAGATCAGAACTTTCTTGTCTCTCATGATTATTCGTCGTGTCTAAAATAATTACGACTTGATCCCGCCGAGCAGGATCTCTGCAAAATTCTTTGCCGCTTCTTCGTTCGGAATATCCAGGATGACCCGCTTTTTGTCCCACAAAATATTGTTTAGCGAATGATGTATCAGCATCCCGAGCAAAGCTCTGACCGCGATCCGCGGGTTCATCTCGCGAAATGCCCCATCACGCTGCCGCTCCTCGACGTAGGCGCCGATAAATTCATAAATGCGCTCGATAAACTCGTGAAAGAACCGTTCCGCCAGCTCATGCTCCTCAAGCGCAGAGTAAAACAGCAGCCGCATAAACCCTTCGTCGGCCTGGTGTTTTTTCAGAGCGTCGAATGCGATGTTGTAAAATACGGCAAAATCGTCCTTTTGTTCGATCGCGGTTTTCAGAACCTCGTTCTCTTCCCACGGGAAACGGTGAACGCCGTCGTGACAGCCTTTTGTATCGAGGATCGCACCATAAAGCGCGTCCTTATTTTCAAAATGGCGAAACACCATCGCCTCAGAAACGCCCGCCGCTTTGGCGATCTCTTTGGTCGTCGTCCCCTTAAAACCACGCTGTGAAAACAGCGAAACTGCCGTCTGTAATATCTGCTGACGGCGGGCATCGCCCGTCATTTTGCCGTGTTGGCCACATTCGAAAAGGTCTTTGATCAATATAGTCTCCCACCTAAGTAAGTGCTTACTTACCAAGAAAAGCTAGATTCGCATTTTGGGATAATACTTGTCAACCAAAAATGTGACGCGCGTCACATTTTTGTTATTCGTGGGTTAAAAAGGAGCGTTGGTGGGCTAATTTGTGACTTCAAATTCGACAAACTGCGTCGCGATCTGCTGTTTTGATTTGGCGAGCGTGTCGGTGACGATCAACTGCAGAACATAATCGCCCGGCAGCATTTTTTCGCCGATGGCGACCGCACCTGTGAGTTTTAAGTGCGTCATATCGGTCTGCAGCCCTATCTCAAATGGTTTTTGGACACCGTCCAGGATAAGCTTGCCGTCGCGAAAAACGCGTATCTTTATCTGCAATTGCGGCTGTTTTGCTGAGCCGAGTTTGGCGTTGTATATCTCCAGGCCGTAGCGCATTACGGAGTTGGCCTTGATGCGCCGCAGAGCGGTGTCTGACATCGGGTCGCGGGCTATTTTTGTACCGGCGGCGTCGCGCAGACGCAGCCAATCGTCGTTTGAGAGATTTTCCAGAATGATGCTCGAAAGCGTGAGACGCTTTTTCTTGAGGTCCGGGACATCGATGAACTGGCTCGCCGAACCCATCTTGCCCGACGAATCTTTGATCGCCACGCGGTACTGAAAGGCACCGGCATTTTTTATCGGAAATGCAAAATGATAGACAAATCCGCTGGCGGCCATCTTGGCATAAGCTGCGGGTTTGATCGAAATGACGTACGATTTGCCAAGCTGATCCATCGGCTGGCCGTTGTCGCCAAAACTGACGGCAAATACGTCGAACGACGCTTTCTTATTGCCGTCGGGTGCGTCGGTGAATTTGAGGTCAGCGGCGTTAATATGCAATAGCGAACGGACAAACGGGCCGGTTTTCGCGTCATCGCCAAACAGAGCATTTAGCCGCAGCCCGATTCCGCCGACGGCGAATGGTGACAACAGAGCCGCACTGAGCTGTTGTCCGGTTGGTTGCGTAGCCGGTTCTGCGGGCTTTTCGCGGTCAGCGACGTTAAAGAAACCACTTCGGTAACGGACCGAGGCACCGGGCCGCAACACCTTGACGACCAGGGCGTTGAACTTTCGTTTGACCGGGTCAAACGTGTCGGAGCCCGGCTCGTAGCCGAGGAGATAATAGCTTTGATCGTCGAGCACTCTGCGAACCCCGCCGCTGAGATCGTTGTTGTTTTTTATCGCGAGCCCGCCGGTTTCTTCGGCCAAAAACGAGAGCCCTGCCTGTGTGTCGATGAGCTGGTCGCGTCGCGCCTGCGTTTGCACGTTCATCGCTTCGGGGCTCGAATCTGATATGTTATCGGCTGCGGTAATGCCAGTTATAGCAAGGCCGCGAGCATCTACAGTATAAAAGACGACAGATGCACGGTTTGCCGTTTCAACAAGCTGTTTGAGAAAATCCATCACCCGGCCCTGTTCTTGAAAGCCGTCGCCACTCGTCTCAAACATCTTGAATCCGTCGGAGAACAAAATTACCGATTTACGTCCCGGCAACTCGCCCATGCCGGTCACAATGTATCTCAAGGCGCCTAGCGTGCCCGTCGCGAAAACCGCACTCCGAAAATCATCAAGGCTCTGACCGCCGCCTGTCGTGACGGGTTCTTCTTCGGTCTCGTCCGTCGCGTCTGATTCAGGTGTTGCCTCGATCGGCGCAAATACGCTTACACCGCCCGTCCCATTCGGATTCCACTTTACGCGTTCGATGGCGGCGTAGAGCATCCGTTTGTCGCCGGTAAATTGCTGCAGAGCCCCGATGCCTGCACCGGTTCGGACGATCGCGACCAGATCGCCGTCCTGCATTTGCTCATCGACAAATTTCTTTAATGCACGACGCGTGTGATAAGCACTTTCAAACGACAGAGAAAGATCATCGACCACCAAAGCGATCGTCCTACGAATCTGCTCGGGCCGGAGTCTCTGCGTCGGAATAGGAACACCGGTGCCTGCCGGTTTTTCTTGCTCAGTGATCTCTTTAACGGACGAAACAAACGAGAAATTTGAGACCTTTTGCTTCTCGCCATTCTCGTAGATCTCGATCTCATTTGGCTTTAGATCGGTGATCGGTTTGCCCTTAGCGTCGATGACGGTGACGTCGATCTGGATGAGGTTGGTTGAGATCTTTACGACATCGTCATCGGGCGTCGGTTTGGGGGTGGGGGTAGCATTTTGCGCGTAGGCCGGCGATGCAAAAACAACGAGCAACGCGATCAATGGCCAAAATTTCGTCATAAAAACTACTCCAAAACGCCGATATTTATTTGCTATGATATAACCGTTCGAGTTTATTAGAAAGTATTTTACCCGCTACATATATGATGCATTACCTCGCCAAAATTGGAATTTCAACCGTTCTTACTCTCGCGGTCTTTACAGTCGGTTGTGCGGCACAGCAGACCGAGGAACAGGCCCTCGCTCAGCTGCGTGAAATGACAAGCAGCGGCAAACTGCCGCCCGAGAATGTCGTAGCCGATATCGAAACGCGTTTTGCCAACAAGAAAACGGGTGCTCTTGCAAAGCTGCTCCGCGCCCGCATCCGGTTTGAAAATAAAGACTACGCCGGGGCCGCCGCGATACTCAATTCCGACGTATTTAATAAAAGGACCAAGGTCGCCGACCATGCCTTGTGGCTCCGTGGTAAGGCTTTGCAGGCGGCGGGAAACCACGCTGAGGCGATGAAGGTTTTTGGCGAGATAGTAAAGGATCACGCAGATTCAATACGTACGCGCGATGCTAAATTGCTCTGGGCACAATCGGCGATTGCTGCGGGACGTGCCGTAGAAGTGCCGCCGTTTCTAATAGAGCTCAGCGAAAATAACGACGCGGATGCTTTGCTTTCAACCGCAAAAGCGTATGAAGCGCAAGGTTCGCAGGTGGAGGCGACCCGCTATTATCGAAAAGCATATTTTTACACCGCCGGTTCGAACGCGGCAAAAGAAGCCGAAGCGAAACTGACATCGCTCGGACAACCGCTGTCGCCGCAAAACGGTGACGAGCAGTTGGCGCGAGCCGATAGGTTATATAACACACAGAATTATGCCGACGCAGCGGCGGCCTACGTCAGCTTGGCGACAAGTTTTCCTGCAGCCGCAACGCCGCAGGTGCGTTTACGACGTCTAACGGCTCATGCCAACTCGGGTAAAATGCCGGACGCTCTCGCGGCTTTTAATTCGCTCCCTGAAGCGGCCAAAGAACGCGAGGAAGGGTATCGGCAGCTCGTCCTTGGCTACGCAAAAGCCAGAATGTGGCCGCAGGCACGCTCGACGGCGGATGAGATGCGTCAAAGCTTCCCGAACGGGACGCTTGTCGCAAAAACACTGATCGAGGCTGGGCTAGCCGCCCGCGATGCCAAGAACCGCACCGACGAAGGCTATTTTCTAAACACCGCAGTTGCGGCTTTTCCTAACGCCATCGAGGTCGCGACGGCTCAGTTTGAGGCGGCGTGGTTTCAGCACGAGAGCCGAAATTTTGCGATCTCGTCGCAGGGCTTTATCGAACACCTCGCCCGTTATGCGGACAAGGACAGCTCGAATCGAGGAAAGGCCGGTTATTGGGCGGCCCGCGACAGCGAGCGAGCCGGAAAGGTCGCCGAAGCCTGCGCCCTCTACGACGGCGTTAACTATCGATATGGAGCTAATTGGTACGGCTATCTCGCCCTCAACCGTCTGACCGCGATGAAAGCGGCGGGTAATTGCCGGTCGGTCGCAGCGCCCAACGCAACCGTTGCGAAGGCGGTGGCAAACCTTCGTTTGGTCACCGTCGCGGCTGAGACCGCCAGAGAACGTGAGCTTGAGCGGGCCGAAAAGTCGGATGAGCTTTCGACCATCGGCCTGTTCGATTGGGCGATCGACGAGCTCAACGAGGCCCGAAAGACCGCCCCCAACAGCCCAAAGATCAATCTCGCCCTCGCCCGTCACTACCGCTGGAAAGCCGACAATACATCGGCACTTATCGCCATGCAAAAGAGCTATCCTGATTATGCACAGATGTTTCCGGAGGAAATGGATCGCGAAGTATGGAGCTTTTTCTATCCGCTTTCGCACTGGAGTGAGATACAGAAATGGGCCTCCGCGAGAGGCCTCGACCGCTATCAGGTGGCGGGTTTCATCCGTCAGGAGACGGTGTTTACGGTGCGTGCAAAATCACCGGCGAACGCCTTTGGATTGATGCAGCTGCTGCTGCCAACCGCCAAATCAGTCGCCCGGAAATACGGCACGACGATACCCGGTTCCGCGGAGGAACTGTATAACGCCGGGTACAACATCGAGCTGGGCACCGCGTATATGAAAGATCAATTCACAAAATTTGGCCGCGTCGAATATGTTTCGATCGCCTACAACGCCGGCCCCGGACGTGTTGGTCCGTGGCGGGCAACGCTCCCGCCCGAGATGGACGAATTCGTTGAGGCGATCCCCTTTAAGGAAACCAAACAGTACGTCCAGGGCATCATCCGCAACTCCGCCCAATACCGCCGACTCTACGACGACAACGGCAATTTCCGCTCAAACGTCGGCACAAAACCTCTGCGTGGCGAGATCGACACGAAAACCCGCGAACAACTTACGGCGGAGTTTCCCGAATTGGTGGTGGATGATAATGTCGTATCTGAATGACCAATTTTGATACAATTACGCTGTTATGAACGAAATAATCTTTCTTGTCGAAGAGGCGGTCGAAGGCGGGTTTACCGCTCGTGCATTAGGTGAGTCGATTTTTACTGAGGGTGAAGACCTTACGGAACTTCGCGTCAATGTCCGTGATGCTGTCGATTGTCACTTTGATGACGGCGAAAAGCCGAAAGTGATACGTCTTCACATGGTTAGCGAAGAGGTTATGGCCGCATGAGGATTCCCCGCGACGTTTCTGGTGCCGACCTTGTGAAGGCTCTTCAGAAAGTTGGCTATCTGGTCGCTCGACAATCCGGCAGCCACATTCGCGTCGAAACTCAAGAGCCGACCGAACACCGCGTAACTATTCCTAATCACGATTTCATCAAAATCGGCACCCTGTCGTCGATTCTCGACGATGTAGCAAAACATCTCAAGATAGAACGCTCCGAACTTCTTGTTCGACTCAAACTTTAAAGATCTAAGCTTACAAATTCTTCAAAATAAACTCCGTCATCATCGTGTACATGTGCTTGACCTGCTGCGGGTTGGTGACGCCGTGGCGTTGGGTCGGGTAGTACATCAACTCAAACTGCTTATCGTTCTTTTGCAGTTCATAGATCAACTGCGTCGCGTTTTGCATGTGGACGTTGTCGTCCATTTGGCCGTGGATGAGCATCAGTTTGCCTGAGAGATTTTTTGCGGCTTTGACTATCGAGGTGCGGTCGTAGCCGTCGCGGTTGTTGTCGGGGGTCATCATGTATCGCTCGGTGTAGATCGAATCGTATAGCCGCCAGTCTGACACCAGGCCGCCCGCGATGCCGATCTTCCACGATTTGCTGTGCGTCATTGCATAGCTCGTCATCGATCCGCCATAGCTCCAGCCGTGCAGGCCGATGCGGCTAGCGTCAACGTAGGGGAGCGATTTGAGATAACTCAACCCGTCCTCCAGATCGCGCAGTTCGAGTTCGTAGAGCCGTTTATAGACTGGCCAGACCGATTCCTCGCCCTTTCCGCTCGCCGAGCGGTTGTCGCAGACCCAGACGATGTAGCCTTTTTGGGCGAGCATCTGGAACCACATGCCGCGATTGCCGCCCCAGCGATTAGCGACCGACGGTGCATGGGGGCCTGAGTATGTAAACTCAAACACCGGATACTTTTTCGACGGGTCAAAGTTTGGCGGCTTGATCATCATCGCCTCCATCACAAAACCGTCGCGGGTCGTGACGTTCAAAAACTCCGGCCGCGAAAGCCGATATTGCGACAGAACATCGACGCGGTTTTCGTTCAGCGTGCGTACAGCAAAACCGTCAGCACGATAGAGACGCGATTGTGCGGGCGTCACCGCGTCGCTCCAAGTATCGACAAAATGCGTAAATGTCGGGTCAAACGAAGCCGTGTGCCAGCCGTTGTCCTGCGTCAAACGCTCAGGTTCGCCGCCGGACAGACGGACACGATAGACGTTTTCGGCGATGTGGCTGTCTTTGGTCGCCGAAAAATACGCCCAGCCGTTCTTGGCATCGACGCCGTACAGATTGCGGATCTCCCACTTGCCGCCCGTCAACTGGCGGACGAGCCGGCCGTCGTTGTCGTACAGATACAGGTGCCGCCAGCCGTTGCGTGCCGATTGCCAGACAAACGTCCCGTTGCCAGCACCAGTCTCAACAAATTCGGGGTTGTCATACACCTCGACCCACGCCGGCGTCGTTTCATCGAGCACATGGCGAACCTTGCCGTCGAGGCCTGCTGCGTTAAGGTCGAGCTTTGTCTGCTCGCGGTTGAGAGCTTGAAACAGCACGTTCCGGCTGTCCGGTGCCCACGCGACGCGGGCGATGAGCAGGTCGTCGGCACGATAATTCGAAGTATCGGCGAACCTTACTGCGTCACCAAGCCGCAGCAGCGTCGGTGGTATCTTATCGCCGATCTTTGGGATGCGGCCGGCGTTTGGTAAAAATGACGATTTGCCGACCTCGGCGATCCCAAGCTTGACGATAGGATTTGGGTCGCCCGCCTGCGGATAGCTAGTAGTTTCGATCAACTGGTCGTTCGGGATGTCGTTTGGCAGGATAAATTTTGGTACCGGAGTTTCGTCAAGGCGCAAAAACGCGATGTAACGCGAATCCGGGGACCACCAATATCCACGCTTTTGCCCGCGTCCGTACAGCTCCTCTTCGTAGACCCAGTCGAGATAGCCGTTGTAGATGGATTTGTCGCCCTCGCGGCCGTCACGCGTTAGCTGCGTTTCTTTGCTTTTCGCGATATCAACGACATACAGATTATTGCCCCGGACAAAACTGACCAATCGTCCGTCCGGGCTAAAATCAGCCTCAAGCTCGGCGTCACGGTTGTTGGTCAGACGTTTGACGCTGCCGCTCGCCACGTCGTAATACCACAGGTCATTGGCGTTATCGATGAGTATCCCGCTCTCATCCGCGTTAAATTGCAGCCCCGGCGAATTTGCCATCGCGGTCGCGTCATCAAGCTTGACCCCGGCTCGCGAAAGAGCCGCCGCCAGCCGACCGCTGTCGAGATATGGCACGGCATTGCCCGTGACCGCATCGACCCGCATCAGCCGCCCGTTGATCACCTGCTTGAACGACCGCCCGTCCTTTGCCCACTGCACAAACGTCGGCGTCCCGCTAAACCGCACACGCCGTACCGGGTCCGGGCTAAAAATATCATCCAGCGTCAACAGCTTGTCCTGCGCAAACGCCACAGACGAAAAAACAAATAACGCAACAGCGAGCCTTTGGATCTTTTTCATAATTGATTTCCACAAACAGGACAATTCTTTAGCTTGTTCGATTCCAATGTTTCCGGCACTTCACAAGCAATTATTGATTCACATTTTTCGCATGTATGCCGAAGGCTTTTAAGAGAAGTCTGTTCAAGTTCTGCAGTCCATTCTAAACATGTCCCGTCACCTTTCGTTTTTGCTTTTTTACACGCAAGTTCCGCCTTGGATTTAATAATTTCGAACTCGATCCCTTCATTACTCACTGCATATCCAAAACTCACGCCGACATAAAAGACTTTTGTATCAAATCTGACCTCGCAGTTAGAAAAAAGGTGAGTCAGCGAAAGAAAATCATCCAAATATTTTGACTGAAGCAAAATAATGAACTCATCGCCACTGGGCCTATACGCCTGACCAAGTTCGCGTGCAACAACCTTTTCATGAATCAATCGCCCGACGTGACTGATTGCTGCATCGCCTGCGGCATAGCCATGAGCCGTGTTCACAGACTTAAATCGGTTAATGTCGCCGAAAACTATAATCCTCGGACTTTCGTCGACGATTGCAAAGTTGTCCTTTGCCTCGTTCAAGGAGAGCGCGTTTTGTAATGGAGTTTTATCGTCAGACCTAGCTGCGACTTCAAAATTGGCAAATGCAATTTTAAGCTCGTCTAGGCTTTCTTTTAGAGTCAAGGAGCTAACCTCAAATCATTTTGACCTAGGAAAATGTCGAGTTTTTGCACCAAATCACCATATAACCAGTCGTCAATTTGTTCGATGGTCATTTCAGGCGTATTTGGAGCACGGCTTTCGAGAGTCCAATAGGTATTATCGTGGAGGAATAACACTTTTGCCGAGTAAGTGCCGAGACGATAAAAACTCACTACTTCCAAGGCTTTCTCGGCAAACTTTTGTCTCAATGCCTCATTAAGCGGCATGGGTTTATTGCCAATTACTCCGCCAAGCGCGCTTCCGGCAACTGCTCCTGTTGGGTTCTTAGTTAGAGCATAACCAAATAGAGCTCCAAGTAGAGCCCCACCGAAAGTTCCGCGAGGTCTAGGAGTGCGAAATTCGATGCCAATCGGATATTGAAGAGATTCGTTCATTTCATTGCAATAATATCAAAACTCCCCATTTTAACAAAGAGTTTTTGAATAAGAAACAACCTTGCTTTCACGCCTTAGGATGTGCCTTATCATAAACCTCGATCATCTTTTCCATCGAGACCTGTGTGTAGATCTGCGTGGTTGAGAGTCGGGCGTGGCCTAGGAGCTCTTGGATGTCGCGGAGGTCGGCGCCGCTATCGAGCAGGTGCGTGGCAAATGTGTGCCGCAGGCTGTGGGGCGAGATGTCGTGGATGTCGGCACATTGTCGGATGTATTTGTCGATCATCCGCCCGACGCTGCGTGTGGTGAGGCGTCCGCCGCGTCGATGTAGGAACAGGGCATTAAGATCACGCTCGGCTTCGGGACATTCGTTTAGAAATACGCCGCGAGTTGTTTCGAGATACAGCACCAGTGCCTGTGCCGCCGGCTCGCCAAAGGGCACGATACGCTGCTTTTTCCGCTTGCCGGTGACGCGCACCATCCGTTCGCGAAAATCCACATCCGCAATATTGATCCCGACCAGCTCGCCGACGCGGATGCCCGTCGCGTACAAAAATTCGAGTATCGCACGGTCGCGGCGGCCCAGATCGGTGTTGATATCGGGCGTCTCGATAAATCTGACCGCGTCCTCCATCGTCAGATGGTTTGGCAGCTTTCGCTCGATCTTTGGCGTCGCGACCTGTTTGGCAGGGTTAGATTCGAGCTTTCCCTCGCGGATGAGGAACTGAAAAAAGGTGCGAAGACTCGCAAGCTTTCGCGCAACCGATGTTTTCTTATGATCCGCATGCAGTCCCGCCATCCATTCGCGGATCGTCAACCGGTCGATCTCCGCAACCGGAATATCAGCACGCTTCTCAACGCTAAACAAATGCGCCTTAAACTGCTCCAGATCGCTCGCATAATTTCTAAGCGTATGCGGGCTCAGATTACGCTCGTATTTCAGATGCTGCAGAAATTGTGTCAGGTGGTCGTCGAGCATATTTGTCGGAGTGTTCGGCTGCCAGCCAACACCCGCCGCAGGCGGTAACTACATCTTAACGGTCATTCTAGCCGAACCAAAAAGAACAGTCGCGGTTCAGATAGTCTGGTCTCGTTATCAAGCATTCTATGCTCCGCGTCGCGAAGCAGTGTGGGCTGGCAGCCTACACTCCGACGCAGGCGTGAACTACATCTTAACGGTCATTCTAGCCGAACCAAACGGCCAATCCCCCGCCTGTCGGCACAACCGGGCTTTCACCGGATTATTATCTATGTAGTTGATCGTATTAAAAAAATGCTCTTCGTTCCGGATGTATCTATCATAATACTCCCTAGCCCAAAAAGGTCCTGTTCTTCCCAGTATAGTGTTTGCCCGATTCGCCGTAAATGATTTCATTGAGTGAACGATCTTACCCAAAATAAATCCGTTCAGTGGAGTAAAAAGAACATGACCATGATTCGGCATTATCACCCACGCGTGAAGCCTATATTTCTCGCCATCGAATCGAAGCAAGTTTTCCTCAACGATGTTTGCTATCTCCGGCCGCCTCAAATGATCTGGTCCGTTTCCCTCATCGAGATGCTTATCGATAGCGGTGTGGTAGTCGATCTCTGAGATCTTGCCGTGTTCGAGCTGCTGCTTGTAGATATCACGAATACGAACCGGCAAGCTGCCCGCTAGCCTATAGGTTACAAACTGGGCGCTCTCGCCGCCGTCGAAATGCGGGAGATAGTTGCTGTTGTACCAACGTCTTGGGTCAGATTGGTTGGTCTCGTTCTCAAGCATTTTATGCTCCGCTTCGCGAAGCAGTGTGGGCTGGCAGCCCACACTCCGACGCTACTTCTTGCCAACATAATACCCTTTTCTCGTGCGGATGCTAACGTTTGGTTTGCTCTTGATGGAAAGCGTGATGGTGCGAAATTCACCGCGTTTGTCGGTCTCAGAGTCGGGGTAATAGCTGAGGATGTATTGCTGTGCGAGCTCGGCGGAGATCTGGTCAAATGCCCTGTCCAGCTCGTTTTCGTCGATCGGCGAATAGACGGCACCGCCGGTCTGTTGGGCGATCTCGATCATTCGACGCTCGGCCGTCAACGCGCGAATGTTCGCATTGCCGCCGCGCACGCCGGTCCGTTTGAAATTTTCAAAATCCTTTGTTTTCACGACATAGACTTGGCAGTCGGCGAGTTGTAGTGCCTTGACCACGCTCTCGAGGGTCGTCTTTTCGTCGCTGTATGTGTCCTCGCCGTCCGAGACGATCACGACGACACGGCGGCCTTGGGCGGATTTGAGATAATCCGCGACCTCGATGATGCCGTCCAGCAAAGCGGTCGCCCCTTTTGGCTCGGGAAAATACTCGATCGCCTGTGTGAGCTGCGATATGTCCCTAGTCAGTTCTTGTTCGAGCCGTGTGTAATCTGCCACCGAAAACAACGCCGCCATGTCGCGGTCTGGCCGAATCACTCGCCGAAAGAACCTTACGGCCGCGTCCTTTTCAAAACTCCGGGCGATCAATACGCTTGACGAATTATCAAACAGCATCGCCAGCCTGATGGGCGTATCCGAACGCGAAATTTCGGCGATCTCAGCCGACTTTCCGTCGATCTTTAATTCAAAATCCGCAAGCTGCAGCGTCGTGATCGCACGTCCGCCCGCGTCGAGCACGGAGACCGGGATCGGTACGAGCGCTGCCTCGACCTTGATCACGTCGTCGTCGGGTTTTGGCGTTGGTGCGGGCGTCGGCTTAAGCCTGCCTTTTTCCGGAATGGCCGTAACGATCGGTCCGCCGAGGCTGCGAGGTGTCGCCGTAGGTGTCGGCGATCCTTTGACGCGGCCAGATTGCGCGGGGGTGCCAATCGCGAAACATGCGAGGCACCATATTAATAAAATTACTCGGCCGACTTTCATTCGTTGTGTTGGATTACCAAACCACAAAATAATATGCCTAGACAATAATTAACTTAACTCCTGCAATCACCAGCACGACGGCAAGCACCCGCCGCAGCGTGATCGAATCAAACCGTGTACTCCCCAGCGTCGAGCCGATCAAACCGCCGCCAACCGCCGCCGCGATCCAGATCCAGACTTCATTCGGAAGGATGCTAAGAGCCCCTTTTGAGTATTGCCCCAACAGACCCGCCATCGAATTTACAAGTATAAACATGGCTGAGACGCCCGCAGCGGTCTTGGTCTCTGACCAGTTCATCAGCAGCAGAACCGGCGTTAGGAAGATACCGCCACCGACGCCGACCAGTCCGGAGAGCAGCCCGATGACCGCACCTATCGCCAATGCGATCCACAACTGCGGCTCCTTGATGTTATCTGTCGGAGCAAGTCTCCACGCAAGCCTGAGGGCCGCGAGCATCAAAACAGCTCCAAGCACGATCTTATATATCTGTGTAGGCAGATATATTAACCCGCCGAGGAATGCAAATGGAATCGATGTGAGGGCAAACGGCCAAAAAATCCGCCACGAGAAATATCCCGTACGCCAAAACTGATACGTCCCGATCGATGCGACAAACAGATTGAGCACCAACGCCGTCGGTCTCGTCACCTCTGGCGCCACCGCCAAAAAAGCCATCACCGCCAAATACCCCGAAGCCCCGCCATGCCCCACCGACGAGTACATTACGGCGACGATGAAAATGGCGAGGATAATGAATATTGCGGTCGCTTCCATCTCAGATACTTTGCGTCTTTGCGTCTCTGCGGTGAAATTCCGACAGCCACTCCTCCCAATCTACCAACGCCCGCTCAACCTGTACGCCGTGACGTTCGCGTTTGTTACGGTGTTTTTTACGAAGCTCGACGGGCAGCGGTTCGAGCAGGCCAAAGGTTATGTTCACCGGCTGAAAATTCTTTGTCTCGACGTTTGAGACATATCGACAAAGCGCACCGATCGCTGATGTTTGCGGAGCGGTCAGCATCGGTTGACCGCGTAAAACCCGCACGGCATTTATCCCTGCGAGCCAGCCCGTGGCGACCGATTCGACATACCCTTCAACGCCGGTGATCTGGCCGGCGAAAAAGAGACGCGGGTTCGCACGCGTCTCCAAAGACTCATTTAATATCTTGGGCGAGTTGATAAATGTAGTGCGGTGGATCTGGCCAAACTGCAAAAACTCGGCGTTTTCCAAACCGGGTATCAGCTTTAGCACCCGCTCCTGTTCGCCGTAACGCAGGTGGTTTTGAAACCCGACCATGCCGTACGCGTCGGCCATCATATTTTCTTGCCGCAACTGCACACACGCCCACGGCTCTTCGCCGGTTTTCGGGTGCCGCAACCCCTTTGGCTTCATCGGGCCATACCGCAGGGTCTCAGGCCCGCGTCGTGCGATCTCTTCGATCGGCAGACAAGACTCAAACCAATGCGTGTCCTCAAACCGTTTGAGCGGCACCGATTTCGCGTGCAGCACGGCGTCGATAAATATCTCATACTGCTCGCGGTCCATCGGGCAATTAATATAATCGTCGCCGCCCTTGTCATAGCGGGCCGCTTTGAATGCAACGGACATATCGATCGAATCCGCCGCAATGATCGGTGCGATCGCGTCATAAAAATAAAGCTGGTCGTCGCCCGTCAGCTTCATGATCTCAGTGGTCAGAGCGTCCGAGGTAAGCGGCCCGGTCGCGATGATCGATACGCCGTCGGTCGGTATCACGGTAACCTCTTCGCGAACGATCTCGATATTTGGATGAGCCTCGACACGTTCGGTGATCATCTCCGAAAACTTGCCGCGATCCACAGACAAAGCCGCACCCGCCGGAACGCGTGTCGCATGAGCAACCTCCAGCACCATCGAACCTCCCCGACGCAGCTCTTCCTTTAAAAGGTAAGGTGCAGACCCCGGCTCGTCCGTTTTTAGCGAATTAGAGCAGACGATCTCTGCAAGCTGATCGGTCCGGTGCGCCGGCGTCTGCTGCCCAGGCCGCATCTCGTACAGACGAACCTTTGCACCCATCTCCGCCGCCCGCCATGCTGCCTCGACGCCGGCAAGCCCGCCGCCTATTACGTTAATAACATCCATTGCTTTCGATTATAGGTTAAATGCAAAAAGCAAAAAAGGACGGCCATTTGGCCGCCCCTAGAATTACGTATTCGTGATAGCGAATATGTTAAATGATCGAAATGCTCGCCGTGCGTTTCGATGCGTAGATCCGCGCCATTGAGCGGCAATTGTCAAACACCTTTGATGTGACCATGCCTGCCTCAGGCGCATCGACCGTCGCAGCGGCACGTCCGGCTTTGATCAGCCAAGCTTTTGCGGCGGCTGTGTTGAGGTCATAGGTCGGCGTCCATTCGGCGGCGTCCGGAGTCAGGCCGTCAGCATCCTTGAGAGCGGCGATTGCGAGCAATTCGTCAAGTTCGTCCTCGGTCAGCGTAGGCTCGATGTCCCACGCAGTAAGTTGTTTTAGTTTGTCGATTGGTTCCATATTGATAGGGATGAGGATTCTGGGACAAGGGATGAGATCTTTAAACTCGTCCCTCGTCCCTGATACCTCGTCACTTCCTCCTATGATTTGCTAGCGATCAGCATTGCCAATGCCGTCGGACGGACGACCTTGGCGCCGTAGACGTGCAGGCCCTTGACCGCGTCGCCAAAACGCTTTTCAGGTTTGTAGGTCTGCAGATCGACGACCTGTTCGACGTATGCCGTCGCGATCGTGTGGCCGGCCATGATCTTGTATTTCGTGCCGGTCGTGTTAGGCACGTTGTTAGATTTGAGGATCGAAAACCCGGCCGCCTCGCCGACCTCGCCGTTTGCCAGAGCTGCATCCGAACGCCGCGTGCCAGCTTTGATAAACCGCTCATCCTTTAACAGCAGCCCGTGAAACCACGCCGGTACGACCACAAATCGGCCGTCGATCGGCACGTTGGCCTCATCGAGCAGCACGCCGAGATCGACGAGATATTCGTAAGCGTCATCCTTGGTCGGGACCTTAGGCGTTGCGAGCGAACCGATCTTGTTATCGCCGGGCACTGCCGCCTCCATCACGCCCGCTAGAAATGTGTCGGCTGCCCCGCGCAGTCCCCAAGCCGAACGCCGCATTGCCTCGTCTAGCACGTTGACGTTTTGCTGGGCACGATCGACGCTGTCAACGTAAAAGTTAAAATACTTTTGCTGATCGATCGCCAGACTCTGGTCATCGTCGGTCAGCACCTCGGGGTCGGCGATGTCGGTGTCTTTTTCATAATTACCGATCGAAACGTCGCCGATCGACGCGATCTTGACCGTATTGCCGGCCTCGCGTATCTCGCCTTCGTAATCGCGATTACACACATTCGCTTGTCCGTATATGAGAGCTTTTTCAAGAGCGGTAAGCAATCTCGCCGCCCATACTGTTGGGATAAATTCGAGTGACATTTTTTCTCCTTTGTTTCTTTGAATTGCCCCTAGCTTTAGCTAGGGGATGTAGTGTGAATAGATTTTCGGCTTTAGCCGAACTGTCTGTTGGGTTGGGCTAAAGCCCAGACTGTTTTGTGTCCGTAAACCACTAGCTACGGCTTCAGCACTGGCACGGGTTTTGTGCCAGAACCTAGTGGCAATTCATTTAGCTGCTAGCTAGAACTCGCCGAACTTCCGCCCAGTCAAGCTCAGCGATCTCCGAGGGCTTCATCTTGGCGAGTGCCTCTTTGGTAAGTTGCGGGACGGCTGCCGCTCCGGCTCCGGCGTCGATCGATGAGGGCATCGGCTCGGCGCCAAACTGCTCCGGAAAGCTCGTCTTTAGTTTGCCGATGACAGCCGCCGCGTTTTGCAGCATGCCGTCAGCCGCAAACTGCAGGCCGTCCTTGATCGCGTCAAAGAGCAGCTCCGGCGACCTCGCTCCGGCCCTCGCCAGCTCGCCCGTTATCTGCCGGTGAGCCGCATTGAGCCGGATCGTTGTCTTGAGCTGTTCGTTCTCCGCCGCAAGTTCTGCATGGGAGATATCAGTACCGGGAGCGGCAGGAGGCGTGGAAGTCTCTGTCACTATTGTCCCCGGTACCGACATGGGAGTTTCGTTGTGCTGGTTCGCTTTTGTTTTCATAAATCTCCTTTTCTGTGCTATGTATTAAGTGAATTATTTCGTCTGTTCGGAGGCTGTCGTAATGAGAAAGTTGATTTTTGCCACCTTGCTTACCTTGTGTTTTGTTTTGACTGGCATTGCTCAACAAGGATGTAAAGAATACTCGGCACCAGTTTCGTTTTCCATCTGCCCACCTGCCGCATGGGTCGCCAAAGATGAGGCAGATAATAAATACAAGCAATTCTTCGCAGAGCCGGTTGATGGCTTCGCAGCGAATATAAATCTCAAAGAGGTGGCTGACCCCTTATCGCTAAATGAAGCATTTACGGTCATGGCAATTGGTACCTTCCCTTCGGACAATTCGGTTTACACCAATTTCAGGATGGTTTACCTTAAAGATTTCGTTTCCAGCTCAGGCGAAAAAGGAATAAAGACCATCTATAATTTTGATTTTAAGGGCCGCTCATACGCATCGATACATTATTTATTTGCAGGCACTGCCAACCTCAAGGTACTGCTCGTCGCTACCACTCTGATGGGTGACACGAGTTCCGAAAAATTGGCAGACGCGTCGATTAAGACATTCAAGTTTAAGAAGTGACCATCTCCTTCACATCCGCTTCGCCGTAGCCGGCTTCGAGCAGGGCCTGTTCGACGGGCAGGCCGATCTGTTTTTTGAGCAGGATATTTTCGAGCACTTCGCGTTCGGACATTGGGGCGGGGTCTTCCCATTCGGTTATCAGGCGGGCGGTTTGGCGGCCCTCGATCCGTAGGGCAAACTCCATCACGTCTGCCCAGACCTGTCCGAACGAGGTCTGGCGGTCGCGCACCTTTGCGATAAATCGCGTCTCGGCTTTTCTCAAAGATTCGCCGCTCGGAAAGCCGCCGGTGTTTTGCAGCAGGTAATGCAGCGGCGTGCCGGTCACTGAGGCGATGTCGACGCGAAAGCCGTCCTTGACCTTGAGAAACTGCTCAAGCTGAGCAGCTTCAAAATCGCCAAACCTCGCACCCGGATCGTTCGCGATCCAAAGGTGTTCGACGCCCGCCTTGAACGGGGCGACCGTCTTACCGTCCTTGTCGTATTCGACTTCGATCCCGGCGGCCCAGCGTTGGCGGTACGCAGCAAATTCCATCGCAACGAGCATATCGAGCACCGATTTGTTCAGCCCGTCCTGTACCGGAATAGCCGCGTCAAGCTCCGATCGCCCAAACCAGCCGATGTCGGCGTTGTTGGCAAAATGAAAGACCGGCACGACGCCGAAAGGGTTAGGAACGGTCCAATGTCCCATGTCCAAAGTTCCAGGTTTTCCGCCTCCCAACTTAGGACCCTGGACTTGGGTCTTTGGACTTGCCAAGGGCACAAAGTCTTTCGCATCGGGCATCGCTCCCTTGCTCTTGCCGCGTGATATATATTTCTCGATCCGGTCGGGATAGAAAAGATTGAGCCGCACGTGCTTGTCGGCGTCGAGCCAATGTTTTGCCGCGCGTTGGATCAGTCCGGGCGAATCTTCGTCATAGGTGACGGTTATGTTCGCGGCACGGTTGGGGTAGAACACGGCTTCGCCACGGGCGCTTGGCCAGACAATAATATATGCGTCGCCGTTCTTGAGAACCTCTTTATGCACTTCGCCTGCACGAGTGTCCATCCGGTTCGTGTGCCAGATCCGACGCATGTCGGAGTGCCGGCTGCTAGCCGACACATCGCGGGCCTCGCCCGCGATAGCGTCAACGCTAAAACCCGTCACCCGCAGCTTGTCGCGGACAGCGTCACAGATGACGGGACATAGGTTTAATGCGAACTCACGAAACAGCGTCCCAAAAGCGTTCTCAAATTTCTGCGTCGCAAACGCCAGGTCATGATCGCCGTTGTAATAACGTTCCGTCTTGGTATAACGCTCGCCTGTTAGCCTTAGATCGGCTAGTATTTTCTCAATTTCTTTATTCATATATGATGTACCGTATGTGTTTAATCAAACCTGTGCATAGCACGCTTGCGGCGGCTTAACATTCGTACCGCGAGGCTTACCGCGTCAACTTGGTCGTCGTGGCTGCCGTAGGGAAAGCTGCACACTTCGTCCACAAAATCGTCGATCCAAGTCCCCTGAACGAGGAGCACCTTGCCGTCCTCAGCCAGTCCCGCCCACGCAAGAGCCCGTGTGATCTTGTCCGCATCGACGCGGATGGCTTCGATCGGGCGGCCGCGAACTTTGACATCTTGTCTCAGATCCTGCACGAGAGCTTGGCCGTGCAAAGCCTTTTCGATACCGTGGCTCGTATTCCTCTCGGCCCGCACACGGTCAATGACGTACCGGCGTTGTTCCGGGTATTCGATACGCCGACGAAATCCGTCAGCGATATACAAATTGCCGCTGCGGTCAAAAGCACATCGAAACGATGCAGTGTGATCGGACGTGGTTTTGGTTGAGACCGCCAGATCGTAACCGCGTGCCCAGACGAGTCCGATTGGCGGACGCGAAATAATATGCTGAAACCACTCGCGTTTGAATAGACCGCCGTCCGACGGAACAGGCTGCTGCTGATAAAGAGCTGAGAAGGAATACGTTCCCTGTTGCCGTCGGATCGCCTCAAGATCTTGGCGGGAGTAGCGTTGGGGCCACAGTGGCTCGCCGATCTGGCGGCCGAGTGGATCGCCGTCTTCGGCTAGCGCCGGTAGGTCCACCTTTTCCCAAACTTCGCCACCGTCGGCAGACTGTCTTAACAGGCGACCCGCAAGATCGTCTTCGTGCCAGCGCGTCTGGATAAGGATCATCGACGCTCCGGGCTCAAGCCGTGTGTAGATGTCGTCGTTGAACCAATCCCACACGTTGTCACGCATCGTCCGGCTTTCGGCTTGGGCACGATTCTTAACAGGGTCATCGATGATCACAAGGCTGCCGCCAAATCCGGTTATTCCGGCACCAACGCCGACTGCCTTAACGCCGCCGCGAACTTTCGTTTCCCATTCATCCGCAGCCCTTTTATCTTTGGCAAGCGGGATGCGTTCCTCAACGATGGCCCTGATGCGCCGCGAAAAACGGTTTGCGAGCTTTTGGTTGTAACTGCCAAGGATGATGTTCAACTTTGGATCCCTCTCAAGCCGCCACGCAGTGTATCGGATGGTGACGGTCTCGCTCTTGCCGTGTCTTGGCGGCATCGTGATGATCAGCCGCTTGCACTCGCCGGTCGTAACGCGGCGCAGAGCCTTGTACAAAAACAACTGGTGCGGCCGATCCCAGTCGAAGGGTTTTGCGTTTTTGGTTAGCCAGTTTTAAAAAGCATGTTGTGAGCATCGCGTCATTCGCCGTCCGTTTCGTTTCTCTTATCTCTTCTCCGCAGGTGGATCTGTAATAAAACGTCGATGGTCTTGCCCACCGAAAAAAAGATGACCGGCAGCACGATGGCCGAGACGATGGTGATCACGTCGCGGGTCTCGAGGGCGGCCATGACGGATGTGATCGAGCTGGCCCAGGCGAGAAAGATATTTTTGGTGTCGTTCATAAAACAGATTTGCATCTATAATATTTGTTGGATAATATGAAATAGCCGGACGATAATGGGCGAACAGTTTTATTGAGATTTATTTCGCCGCTTACATATCGTCCGGCTATGAACTGAGACTAAGCTAACTCTGCAAAAAAGGAAATGCTATTATGCGTAGATCGGCGTATTATGCACAAAATGACTTATCTTTCTCGTTTTGACTTATTTTTCGCGTTTTGCGTGTTTTGCGGATCGTCTCGTATGCAGATCACAACCAAACCGCAGTTCGCGGCTTTAAATTCAACCTATTTAACACACAACTATTATGAACACCATACAACACTCATTGGATTTGTCACCGCGTACAAAGATCCGTCTATCCGAGATCGAACGCATTATACGCCAGCAACGCATCATCGTCCCGCCGCTGTCTCGCCGGGCCCTGATAGCGATGTGCGAAGACGGTACATTTGAGACCGCAAGGCGCGCTTCGCCGAGCCATTGCTGGCTGGTCTATGAAGACTCGTTCTTAGATTGGGTGAAACGGCTGGACGCTAAATAGAGATGTAGGCACAAAACGGCAGAAAATAGGTTAAAATGAGGTGCTTAAACTTTACTCAACGACCCTATGAAACGTTGCCCCGAATGCAAACGCGATTATTACGACGACACGCTGTTGTATTGTCTTGATGACGGCAATCCGCTGCTCGAAGGCCCGGCATCTGCCAACGAGCCGGCGACGGCGATCCTGTCCGGGCAGGGAGTCCCGTCCGAATCGGCAACTCGCCCGCAGATACATACCACCGAGCAAACGGCAGTTCAGCCGTCCGGCATTGGCGAAGTTCCAAAGGCCAAGGGGTTTGATAAACGGCTGATCCTTGGGCCGCTCGCTCTCGCGGTTTTCGTCCTCGGTGGATTTTTTGGCTATCGATATATCACCCCCGCGAAACAGATCGCGTCCATCGCAGTCATGCCGCTGGTAAATTCCAGCGATGATGCGGACTCAGAATATCTATCAGACGGTATGACCGAGACTTTGATCAACAGTCTCGCACAACTCCCGGATCTTGCCGTAAAGGGCCGTGGATCGGTTTTTCGGTACAAGGGAAAAGATTCAGACCCTAAACAGATAGCGACCGAGTTGGGCGTCGATGCCGTGCTGAACGGACGCCTATTGAAACGCGGAGATTCGGTGACACTGAGCCTCGATCTGGTTGAGGCGGCAACGGGCAATCAGATCTGGGGCGAGCAATATGTGCGAGGTTTTAACGAGATTGCGTCACTTCAAAAAGAGATCGCACGTGACGTTTCGAACAAGCTAAAAGCGAAACTTAGCGGAGCGGATCAGCAAAATATCGCAAAGGGGCAGACCGCCAACTCAGAAGCGTATCAGCTTTATCTGCAAGGACTTTACCAGTGGAATAAACGAACCTTCGAAGGTATAGAGAAGGCCAAAGAATTGTTTCAGAAGGCGATAGATAAAGACCCGAATTACGCGCTTGCTCACGCCGGCCTCGCCAGCAGTCATGTTGTTTCAGGGGGCATGCAAGATGACGGGAAAAAAGCAAAAGCCGCCGCGCTCAAGGCGCTCGAGATCGATCCGTCCCTGGGCGAAGCCCATACGGTACTGGCGAACGTGGCTTTTTATCAGGAATGGGATCCGGAAACCTCAGAAAGAGAATTCAAGAAGGCCATCGAACTTAGCCCCAATTACGCAACGTCCTATCACTGGTATGGAGAAACTCTCTCGGCCCTCGGTCGATTTGACGAGGCGAACGCCGCACTTACGCGTGCCGTGGAGCTCGATCCGGTATCACTGGCTATCGCTACAGACCAGGGCTTCGTATATTACACGGCCCGGCAGTTTGACCGGGCGATCGAGCATTTCAAAAGGCTCATCGAGATCGACCCGACCTTTCAGCGAAGCTACTTTTATCTCGCGGCGAACTATGATGAAAAGAGAATGTTCCCGGAAGCTATAGAAGCTCGTCGAAAAGGTTACTCGGCAGGTGCGGAGAACAATGCAAAAATTGACGCAGCCGCGAAGCGCCTTTCCCAGGCCTATGCGGAGCGTGGCGAAAAGGGCTACTGGCAGGCGTCATTAGAACAGGTCTACCAGAGGGCCGCTCAAACCGGTCAGCTCGTCGACGAAGTAGAAATAGCCTTTATTTACGCCAAGCTCGGCGATATTGATAAGGCGTTTGAATGGCTGGATAAAGGGTACAAAGCACGGCGGACCGGAATGGTTTTCTTGAAAGCCGATCCCGGCTGGGAAAATATTCGATCAGACCCCAGATTCGACGACCTTGTTCACCGCGTCACCACATCGCGGATAATTTTATGAAACGATGCCCTGAATGCAGACGGGATTATTACGACGATACGCTGTTGTACTGTCTCGATGACGGCAATCCGCTGCTCGAAGGCCCGGCGAGTGGTGGATCGCCGACGCAGGTATTACCGGAATCGAGAGCATCGCTGGCGGAAGACAAAGACACAAGGCTCTTTGAGGACGGAAAAACTACGGAAACGGACCGAGGTTCGAGTTCAGCCGAATATCTTATCGGCGAGATCAGGAAACACAAGGCCGGGATGTTCATCGCATGTGTGATCGCGGCAGCTCTGATAACGGGCGGCGTTCTTGCCTATTATAAATATTACGGCACGGGCGAGCGGACGCTGGCCTTTCAAAATTTCACTGTCAATCGCGTTACAACAAGCGGCAAGGCGTTGGAAGCCACTATCTCGCGTGACGGCAAATACATCGTTTATCTCGAGATGGGTGACGATGGCAACCGCAGCTTGTGGGTCAGGCAAACAGCCACGGGAAACGCTATCCCGATAGTCCCCGCGACAAAGGGTAACGTTTTGAAAGGCACGACGTTCTCGCCCGATGGCAATTTTGTTTATTACCTCTTCACGGACCGAACCAAACCAAATTCGCTGTATCAGGTTTCCTCTCTGGGCGGCACCCCAAAAAAGATCCTCGACGTTTGCGACAGCGCGGTCACTATTTCGCCCGACGGTCGAAAGATGGCGTTTGTAAAGTATGAGGATCCATCGAAGTCAACTATCTATACGGTAAACGTGGATGGTACGGAGGGGCGTCCGCTTGCCTCGCTCGACGGAATCGATTGGTTCACCGATGCCGGGCCGGACTGGTCACCCGACGGCAAAACGATAGCCGTTGCCGCGGGAAACACGACCAATGGCGTGGACTCGATGAAGCTGGTCGGGATCGACGTGCAGACGGGAGTGTTACGAGAGCTTAGCCCAAAGCGTTGGGTCGACGCGGCACGTGTGGTCTGGATGCCCGATGAGCGCTCGCTTGTTTTGATGGCGCACGAGCGTGCGGAAGAATCCGGAATGCAGGCTTGGCGGGTTTCGTACCCTTCGGGCGAAGCCACCCGTATTACGAACGACGTGCTCGATCGTGACGATACCAGCCTTGGCGTGACGGCAGATGGCCGTACGCTCCTGACAGTTACGGTGCAGAGACAATCCCGTATTGAAACTGTTCCGGTAGCGGGGAATGGAACGAGTCTAGAACGCCTGTCCACGTCAGATTCAAATCAGGATGGTCGGCACGGTATCGCACTAACGCGCGACAATCGCGTCGTTTTTTCGTCGTTTGAGGGCGGGCAGAGCGATCTGTGGACAATGAACATAGACGGCAGCGAGCGGCGGCGTCTAACGTCTGACTCGCATTTTGACGCCGACCCCGCCGTCTCACCCGACGGTCGTTACATCGTTTTCAGGTCCAACAGGCCGGGCGGCGAAGCCGTCACGCGGCTGTGGCGGATGGATGCCGATGGCGGCAACATCGTTCAGCTCGCAGCAATCGCTTGGACGTCACCGAGCATTTCGGCTGACGGAAAATGGGTGATCTTTACTGCCTGGAACCCTGCAGAAAACATACAGTCGCTTTGGAAGGTCGGTATCGACGGCGGCGAACCAGTGCGCGTGGCAGATTACGCGATCGGTCAATCGGCCTACTCGCCGGACGGTCAGTGGATCGGAGGCTACTTTTCCGACAAAAAGGCCGGCAAGTGGCAATATGGGATCCTCCCGGCATCGGGCGGGCCTACCGTCCGACAGTTTGACTTTCCGGGTTTTCAATACGAATGGGTGCGATGGACGCCGGACAGCCGCAACTTAAGTTATATCGGCGTCCCGCCCGATCCTTCGAACATTTGGCTGCAGCCGTCCGAAGGCGGCCAGCCGAAGCAGCTTACTAACTTTGAGTCGGACTATATTTTTCGACACGACTGGTCGGCAGACGGTAAGACCCTTGTACTCGTTCGCGGTCGACCCGCGCATGACATTGTCCTTTTGAAAGATGAACGGTAGGTTCCGGTTCGCACTTCGACGTTCCGATTACGTGATGAAACGATGCCCACTTTTTTTAGATTCCAATGGAACCGGCATTCGTGGTAACTTGTAACACCGTTATTTTGGGTTATTAATAATATGGCCGGAGAGATAGAGATCGGGGGATCGTTCAGCAATTACCGCATCGTTTCCAAGATCGGTGAGGGCGGTATGGGTGAGGTGTACCTGGCTGAGGACACTGAGCTTGGGCGGCAGGTTGCTCTAAAGGTCTTATTGTCCGAGGTCGCCGATGACGATGACCGTGTCCGCCGTTTTGTTCAGGAAGCCAAAGCCGCCTCAGCTCTCAATCACCCCAACATTCTCACTGTTTACCAGATAGGCGAGTTTGAAAATTCGCGTTTTATCGCGACCGAGCTGATCAAGGGCGAGACGCTTCGTGACCGTTTGCGGGGCTGGCCGATAACTCTGCGCGAAGTGCTCGACGTCGCGATGCAGGTTGCTGCGGCGCTCAATGCCGCTCACAACGCGGGTATTGTTCACCGCGACATTAAGCCCGAAAACATCATGCTCCGCGATGACGGGATCGTTAAGGTCCTCGATTTTGGACTGGCTAAACTCGTTGCGGCGCCTACGGCCTCTGCAGATTCTGAGGATGCCACGCGGGCTCAGGTCAATACGCGGCCGGGCGTTGTGATGGGAACGGTCGTCTATATGTCGCCCGAGCAGGCGAGGGGCAAGGAAACGGATGCCCGGTCGGACGTCTGGAGCCTCGGCGTAGTGATGTACGAAATGCTGACAAAGCAGACACCTTTTGCCGGTGAAACGACGAGCGATTCGATCGCTGCGATCCTGACAAAAGAGCCGCTGCCGTTAGAGGATGACACGCCGTCGGAATTGCGGCGGATCGTGCGCAAGTCGCTGCAAAAACCAACTGATGAGCGATATCAGACAGTCAAAGACCTGCTCCTCGATGTCAAAAACCTCAAAAGAGAACTCGAATTTACCGAAGAGCTTGAACGTTCTCATGTCCCCAACGTCACGGGCTCATCAAATGTCAGCACAGGCCAGATGAGCGATAACGCGACGGCGATCCATTCCGGCAGGATCTCGACGCAAACCAGCATGCCACAGCAACTCTCGAGTGCCGAATATCTCGTCTCGCAGGTCGGACGGCATAAGGCCGTTTTTGCGATCGCAGCTCTTATTATTTTAGGACTCATCGCGGGCGGCGGCTATCTGGCGTACCAGCGATACGGCGGCACTCCTGTCGCCACGGCATCCCAGCTTAAGATCTCACGGTTGGTCACCGGCCTCGGCGACATCGGCAATGCATCAATATCCCCGGACGGCAAATACGTCGCTTACCAAGTCACGGTAAACGGAAAGACGAGCCTGCACGTGCGTCAGGTGTCAACCGGCAGCGACCGTGAGATCGTTTCTCCGGTCGAGGAGGGCGTTTTTAGAGCAACGGTGTTTTCCGCGGACAGTGAACTTGTCTATTACAACTTTTATCACCCGACGACCAACCCGCTCGGCACGCTTTATCAGATACCGGTTATCGGCGGGCGCGAACCGAAGAAAATTCTCGATCATCTGTCATTAATAATCGGGTTTGCACCTGATGGGAAGCGTTTTGCTTTTATCCGCGACTATCCAAAAACGGGTGATTCCGCCCTCGTTGTAGCAAGCATCGATGGCGGCGAACCTCGTGAGATAGCAAGGCGCACGGGCCAGGACTGGTTCAACGGGATCCCGGCGTTTTCTCCCGACGGCCGCTCCATTATTTGCCCCGTCGGAACAGACACCGGCGGCACACAATTTACCTTGGCTGAGATACCTGTTGATGGCGGCCCCGAACGGCTGATCACTTCGTTTCGGTGGCGCTCCGGCCTATGGCGCCCGCTTTGGCTGAATGACGGAACCGGCATCATGGTAAATGGCCAGGACCATCCAACGGGTACCGCTCAGATCTGGCGTGTCTCATATCCGGGCGGCGCGGTCACCCGGGTCACCAACGATCTCACCCAATACGGGACATCGAGCTTTGGCATGACGGCGGACTCGTCAACGATTGTTTCGATTGCTGCCGAGACAACGTCAAAGGTTATGGTCGTGACTCCAAACGAGGAAGAAACTAAAGCTCGGAAATTGACCAACGGGAGCAAAGATGGAATCGAGGGGCTCGACTGGACCGCCGACGGCCGTATCCTTTACACCGCGAGAACCGGCGATGACCAGGACGTTTGGATCACAAACAGCGATGGTACAGGGCTAAAGCAGCTCACGGCGAATCGGGACATCGAGACGGGTATCGAGGTTTCTCCCGACGGACGCCACATCGTATTTGCTGCTACGGGTGACGGAAGTGTCGCCCACATTTTTCGTATGGAGCCCGACGGGGGCAACGTCAAACAGCTAACGCAAGGTGAATACGCGGATTTCCAACCAATTGTGTCACCCGATGGCGCCTGGGTCTATTTTGGCTCGTGGCGAACTGGAAACCCGAGGTTGTGGAAGGTTGGCATCGATGGCGGCGAACCGGTTCAGGCAACCCAGGTTCCTTTCAACGGGGCGGGGTTTCTTCCCGATGGCAAATCGATGTTCGGCAGTTACTTTGACGAGCAGGTCAGTCCTCCCCGCCAACGGTCCGCGATCATGTCGATGGAGAGCGGCGAGATCGCCAAGGTTTTTGATCTGCCCAAGAAAGCTACCGGTTGGTCAATGCCCGACCAGCGCACCGTGATCTACAAGGAAGCTCGAGATAGCGTCGACAATCTCTGGACCGTACCCGTTGACGGCGGTACGCCAAAGCAGTTGACCAAGTTCACCTCGGAGTTCATCTACAATTTCAAGTTCTCGCGTGACGGAAAACGAATAGCGGTCGCCCGGGGCGTCGGCTCGGCAGATATCATTCTCATCAAAGGATTTCGCTAGAAGAAACGCTAATCAGACCGATCTCGCAGTAACTGCTACCCAAACAATCTAGGCAAGCGCCGTTGGAGATTTTTCGGTAAGAGAATTTCCATTGCATCATCGACAGTGACGATGCCGGCGATATCGCCTTCGTCGTCGATGACGGGGAGGGCGAGCAGGTTGTATTCGGCGATGGTTTGCGCGACGTTTTCGGCGGATTCGGACGGGTGGGCGAAACGGAATTCGCTACGCATTACTTCGGAAAGTTTCTTTGTCGGGTCAGATAAGATCAGTGATCTCAAACTAATGAGTCCGCAGATCTTCCACGAATCGGCCTCTTCGACGACGTACATGTAGTAGATCATGTTTGGCGTCTCCGCCATTTCTCGTAATGACCGGATCGTCTCACCCACTGTCAGCTCTTTCGGAAAAACCACAAACTCCGTCGTCATCAAACCGCCCGCCGTGTCGTTGTCAAAATGCATCAGCTCGGCGACATCGGCTTTTTCGTCGTCTTCCATCAGGGCAAAAAGCTGCTCTGATTTTTCGTCGTCCATTTCGTCGAGGACATCCACCGCGTCGTCGGGCGACATTTCTTCGAGAATGTCGGCGGCGCGTTCCTCGTCCATGTCTTCGAGGATTCGGGCCTGCGCCTCGGTGGACATCTCTTCGAGCGTGTCGGCGGCGATCTCGTCATCGAGACTCTCGACGACCTCGGTGCGGTGGATCGGCGAGAGCGACTCTGCCAATTGGGCGATCTCCACCGGGTGGAGCCGGGAAAGCTTGTCTTTTGAAGATTTGAGCTGCACGGTCACGGTCGCAGTATCGGTCGCAAGATATCCCACGTCCGCCCAGTCAATAACCTCGACAACGCGGTCGCTGCCAAAAAATCCCTGAGGCATTAGCCGCCGGACAAATCCCTGCAAACTTACGTCCGCACCCGAAACGCGCCAGTCTTCGCCGGTGACGATCAACTGCACATCATTTACACGCACCACGCGTTTGCCGTCGACGTCGATAAGCTGATTATCGAGCACATCCTTGCCAAGCAGTACCTCGCCATCGCGGCGGATAAAAGGCGTCAGGTCGAGTATGACCGAGGTCATCCGTGCGCCATGTAGCCCGAGATCGGTGAAATCGCGGCTCGGCATAAAAAAGTTGCGGCGGCGGTAACGTGCGACCAGCCCGATGACCGGCGGATACTCTTCGTCGCCATAGCGCACGAGTACGTCTTTGATGACCGCGATCTTTTCGTTGCGGGCGTCAAAGACGGGGCGATTGAGTATCTGCGAGACGTAGAGCATAGGAACAGTTGTCGGTTGTCAGTGGCCAGTTGTCAGTAAAAAAACATTTTAACACCGACCACTCAGCACTGACTACCGTTCACCGGTGTACAAACACTGTTAAATATTTTTGTATTTTGTGGAAACCCCTAAGCGTTATGCATTTTTAAATAACTAGACGGTGGAACGCCGGCGAAAGCTCCGATCCATTGTGCGGATACCCCTCTGCCCCAATCCATCACACATGAAAAAAGCATACCTCACTATCGCCCTCAGCTTACTCGCAGTACTCCCCGCACTATCACAGGAACGCCAGCGTTTCTTTGACAATTTTGACACATCACGCGGCGTCACGGTCATCCGCTCGGACTTTGTGCCGGTCGGTGCAAAGGCAAAAACCACCGTCGCGAAGAACAACAAAACAACCGTTGTTAACTCTAAATACAACTCGAACGGCAAGCAGTTCGTCCAGCCGACATCGATGGTTACGCCGTCAAAACAAACTCGCACGGCCCGCATGAACGTCTCCGACGGCTATGCCGAACGCGAGATCGCAAATGCCGCGAGCAAATCAGGAACGAGAATTTCGATGGGCTCTTCTTCGGGCATGAAAGGCTTTACGACCGGCGACGCGACGATCGATTCGTACATTGTCGATTCGAGCCGCCGTTACGACATCGACCCGCTGCTGATCTACGCACAGATGCATCAGGAATCTTCGTTCAAGCTCAAGGCCTTGTCCTACAAAGGTGCGAGCGGCCTAATGCAGCTCATGCCCGCGACCGCTCGTCGCCTGGGCGTGACCAACATCTACGACCCCAAACAGAACATCGAGGGCGGCATTAAATATATGCGTATGCTGCTGAATATGTTTGGCCAGGACATGAGTCTTGCTCTCGCGGGCTACAACGCCGGCGAAGGAGCGGTGATGAAATACGGCAACAACATTCCGCCGTACAACGAGACACGCGAATACGTCCGCCGCATCACAGCCCGCTACTCGTCGATTTCGGACGGCAGCTTTGCCCGTAACTACAAACGCGTAAACAGCTCAACGGCCGTAAAGCTCGAACAGAAAGTTTCACGCCCTCTGGCCGTCTTCGAACCAAACGCCGTCGCCATCAGAACTGCCGACGGACGCATGAGGCTCGTTAATCAGTGAATAGTGAATAGTGATAAGAGAAAAAAAATCTCAACTGACAACTGACAACTGACAACTGCAACTTCCCCAGGTTCCCACCAAGAGTTAACCACTCTTCTCCATATAGTCGAAAAGACTTGCGGCTCGCGTGCGATCACGCAGCCGCTTTTTTTTATTTCGATTCAAACTACCGTCGCCCTAAAGACAGCGGGCCATGATCCTCTTATTTTGTCCGTATAAATTCGCCGCGCAGCTCGATCGCCTTACCGTTTGGCATGATGAAAGTAAACTCGATAAGGTGTTTGTCAGCGTCTACCGGCGTGAATACCATGCCCCTAACCAATCCGCCCTTTGTGCTGCCGGTAACATCTAAGAAGCTAAACTCGACTCGTTTTCCGTCCGACGACACTTTCCCCTCAAAGCGCGCACGATTGCCGGCGTCGCAATAGTGAGTCGCGATCAAACGATCGTCCTCAACGTGGAACATTGTGATCTCGTGGTCCGGCGGCCCTTTCTCCGTGTTCATTTCATGCAGAATTGCGGTACCACTAGATGCCGCGCGGATCGTAATGCTGATCGGTATGTTCATAACCGTCCCTTGCCAGGAACCTGACAAAGTCTTGAGGTATTCGAACGCCTTTTTGCCCTCAGACGGCTGGGTGACGGGTTTTGGCGTCGCCTGGACAACCGGGCCTGTCGGGTTTTCCGGTTTGGTTACCTGAGAAAATACTGCGGTCGCCGAAGCGACGAGTATGAATAGAATTATAAGTTTACGCATAATTAAGTACTCCTTTTTTTAGAAAATTGCTGGTCCATTCGTCAATATTTAGCGTCAGCCCCGCTAAGCCAAGCCGTGAGGCCTAAGTATCTCTTCCTTACCGGCTTGGTCCGGCTCAAACCGGAGTATGTCGCCCGGCTGGCACGAAAGCTCCCGGCAGATCGCGTCGAGCGTTGAAAAGCGGATGGCGCGCGCCTTGCCGGTCTTGAGGATCGAGACGTTTGCCAGAGCCATGCCAAGCCGGTCAGCGAGCTCAGTAAGCGTCATACGCCGGTCGTGAAGTAGGTCGTCGAGTTGTACGGTGATAGCCATATTACACCGTCCCTTCGAGGTCTTCGCGCATGTGCGCTCCCTCGGCAAACACGCGGGCCAGCACAAAAGTGAAGAGGACGGCCAGCCAGCCGCTGAGTGAAAATCCCGCGTCCAAATGGATCGGATTGACGCGGGTCGAAACAACTGTCGCGATCGCGCCTATAACAATGCTTACCACATTCAGCGCGAGCAGCATCCAGCCGATCGTCTGCAGCCGCCTGGCGTTCACCGCGACGAACGGATCGCCAGAGCGCAAAGTATCAACGATGGCGAGCAGTCGCGACAAAAGGGTATGGTTGAGCGGAATGGTGGCAACACCGAGTAGGGCGATCGCGCGCATGCCTATGACCGCCCGCGATGCGTCCGGCACCGGGGAGAGGTTCATCGCTGACATGAACCACTGCTCGTTTGCAATAGAAACGATCAGAATGGTTAGGATCCCCGCACCGTACAGCCAATTTACGACGATGAGTATCCGCAGTATGGCGTACGCTATCGGTAACGCGGCCGATGATGAGGTTGAGTTTGACATAGATACTTCCTTCCTTATTGAATAACAATAAATGATTTATTGATAAACGTCAAGCTCAATATTGATTAGCGATAAATAATCGTCACAACACGATCATATTTCGCCATCTGCAGAAAGTCGGTTGGTGTTCTATTTGAGAAGACACACGGAAAAAGAATGGAACCATCCCGAGGATGAGGCATTGTTTCTACCGATGCTTATGCTGGACATTAACCGGTCGCGAAAGATTTGCAACTGGGGTTGAAAAATGTGCGGCTGCGTGCGATCACGCGGGCCGCGTTTTTTTGGTTTAAACTCCGAATTGTTTCAAGTGATGGTCGAGGTGTTTGTGGGCGATCAGGGCCCATTCCTTAGGGGTCATTTTGCCAAACATAGGATGATACTGACAGTCATGATCGGCGGGCAGAGTGCCAAGATTGTTTATCGACTCGATCAGCAAGCGGCGGTCCGATTCGAATGTCTCCGGCTTGCGGCCATCTTTATTCTGGTCAAAATCCGCCGCTACCTTTACATCCTTTGGCATCGGCAGCACATAGAGGATCAGCGGTTTGATGACCGTCCTCGAAAAGAAACTGCTCTTATCCGAAAGGCTCGCCTCAAACGGCAGTGTGCCCGCCTGCACCAGATGCGACATCATCTGCTCCGCGGTCATCTTGCCCCACACGGGCGTCTCGTTGCCGGTGAGTTTGTTAATACGATCGATCAACTTTGTTCTGTCTGTTTCGTTTCTAATTGTTGGCATGGTGTTGTTAATTGTTAAGCTTGAAACAACTGTAGTTTGGGAAAAGCCGTCCGGTAAATGCCGTCGTCGAGCGTTAACAGGCCGTAGCCATTGCACAGGGCGTGAGCACCGATATAAAAATCGGTCAAAATACGTCGCGGATCACCTGACCGGTCTCGCCTTCGTCGAACGGCATATTTTTGAAAGGCGGCTCCGGCAATTCGCCAGATGGTTTCGCTGCTTGACCAATCGACTAGGATTTCCGATTCATTTAGAAATTTATTGACGAAGTCTTCCGTTCGCCCGGGGCATGCCAGCAGTTCACCGAATACCGCACCGCAAACTACTAGCTCGCCGCCTGCAAACACGAGATCCAGAGCTTTGTTAGCTCTGAGATTGAGTGCATCGTTAGGATTCCAAAGCCCTATGATCACATTTGAGTCGATCGCAATGCTCATTCGGGGTCTCGCATCTCACGGACAAATTTGATGACTGCCTCACGCCCGTTACCGATACCGGGTGTCCCAATTCCGCGATATTTTGCAAAAGGACTCTCTTTTTTTTCGGGGCGTACTATCATCTCCGTGCCGTTTTGCTCAAAAATCAGCCGGTCACCCTCTTTTACCCCAAGCGCCCGGCGTATCTTTAGCGGAATTGTGATCTGTCCCTTGCTCGTGATCTTTGCGTTACTCTGCATAAACACCTCCAAATTCCTTACTTTATCATGGATCGCCTTACTTTCGCAGCTTTTTTCTATTCCGGGATCCCGACTCGTTTGACCAATTCCTTAAATCGCGGGTCGTCTCGCAGGAAGACAAACGGTAGTCGAATTTTGAGTTCTGCGATCTGTGGTTCGCGTTGATCATACGCCTTGTTCAGGTATTCAAACGCTTTATCTTTGTCCTGACGACGGGCATATGTTTCCGCAATTCGAAAGGCCGGTAGATAAGCATTTTTATCTTTGTCCAGACTTGATCTCTGACTGTCCAGTTGAATGTCTATTTGCTTTTGCACAAAGCCCTTATAGCCATCTTTCTCAAAAGCTAGTTGGAGGTTCTTAATGTTTTCCGGACTAACGCCAAAGAGTAGTTTGATCTGGATAAGGCGCTGTTCAACGGCCTCGGAATACATACCCTTGGCTTCATAAACGTCGGCGAGGTTATTACGAGGACTCGGGGCGTCCGGAAACAACTCAATGGTTTTCTTAAACTGAGCAATTGCTTCGTCCCGCTTGCCTCCAAGTTCAATCACTCTACCTTTTTGGTTATTTATGACCATCGACAACGGGTCAAGTTCAATAGCTTTATTTATCTCCGATAGCGCTTGGTCGCCATTTCCCGAAAAATGATATACCTCTGCAAGCCACTGATAAGCTGACGGATACTTTGGGTTGAGTTCGATCGCTCTCTTTAGCTCTCTCTCAGCTCCCTTAAGATCATAATCATAGTTGGTTAGTATCTGACCGAGCGAAGCATGTGCTTCCGCCAAACTTGGGTCAATTTCGAGGGCTTTCTGTACCGCCTGTTTTGCAAGCGGCATATATTCACTTGGCCTGAATGCACCGTAATAGGGCATCAATGCCAAAGTGTCGGAGAGTCCTGCGTATGCGAGTGCGTACCTCGGGTCAGCCGCGATCGCTTCCTGGAAATACTCTCTGGCTTTTTGAAAGTCTTCGGTCTTTCGTTTGTTCCAATGAAAACGCCCTTTTAGGTAAAGCTGCTGTGCCTCGGAACTGGCTGTGTTAGTTTTGCTGACTCGCTCCTGTTCGGTCGCCGTTAGTTTTGAACGAAGCTTGTCCGAAACGGTCTTAGCGATCTCGCTCTGCAATGAAACGAGGTCGGATTGTTTGCGATTGTATTGCTCGCTCCAGATGACGTCTTGAGTCTCGGTGTTGACGAGTTCCAGACTCAATTTCAGATCATCACCACGTTGGGAAACCCTGCCCAATAAAACCGCCTGTACCTTCAATTCCTCTCCGATCTTCTTCGGCGAAGTTTCTTTGCCTTTGTAATAGAAAACCGTGCTTCTTGCCTTTACTGACAGATTAGGAATGTTCGACAAACTGCTGATCAGCGTCTCCGTCATTCCATCACTCAAATATTCAACATCCGCATTCCCGCTTTCATTGACAAACGGCATCACGGCGATGGATTCGATCTGTTTGGTTTGTGATAAGTATCTGTATCCGAAAAATCCGCCGACAAGAACCAGAACAGCCACAATCAAAGCTACCAGCGGCTTCGCCGCTCGATGTGCGGAAATGCTGTGCTTTTCCGTCGAGTCAGAACCACCTGCGGTAGCGGGTGGTTGAAGAATAGCGGTTTTCACGTCCGTCTCGTCTGTAGCTCCAGTCAAACCACCCGCTATCGCAGGTGGTACCGACAACATCGCCGTCGCGGGCTCATCACCCGACGAGGCCGTCGCCGGCCCTTCTAGCAGCGCATTGCCGTCGTCGAGACAATACAGCAGCGTGTCGTCGTAATAATCCCGCCTGCATTCAGGGCATCGTTTCATAGGAAAGAACCGGGCGTTCCGTTTATCCAACAGCTTTTTGCGGCTAGGCGATCATCCGCACGAATTATCGGGTGCCGTCAGACCGAGGAAAAAATTATTGTTGAACTGAAAGCTCGCACCGGCTTTATTCAGGAGTCCGTCGAGATTACATGCGTCGGCGTCAGGAATACAGATATCACCGCAAGGTTTTGTACCTGCGGCACATCCGCCGCCCGACCGCAGCCGGTCACCCGTCGGAGGTGGGGTTTCCCTAAAATCGTTAACGTTGACCAGTTTCACACAGGTAGTTTTCAGGGCGATCTCGTGGACCTTGTCATATGATGACTGATTATCGGCCCAGCCTTGCAATTTGACCGCTCCGTTCATCGAAAGAACGTTGATGTGTAGGATCTGAGTCAGCAGTCCCTTATCGTCCTTTATTTCATTATAGATATCAGCCACTATCTGGCTGTCGGCGTTCTTTTCGCACTGTCCAAATGCCGGATTTGAGACCGCGATCAAGGTCACTAAAAACACAAAAGTAAAAAGCATTGAGATCATTTTCTTGGTCATCTTTTTCTCCATTTTCAATTGCTGGTTGTCAGCATCGAAAGCAGACTAAACCGCGTTTGCTTTCCAAACATGATGGTGCTGCCATCGTGCAGCCAGGCGAGGCGGGAAAAATACTGCCCGGAATCGTTGTTACTAGTCAGTCGTTTGGCGTCGCCGCCAGAGGTCGCGATCACCCAGACATCGTCTCTATCGTCGTTGCGTGCGACATATCCGGCAAACTTTCTATCGCCGGAAAGGAAAATATTATAATAATATGCGTTCTTCAGACTAGATATCGCCGTCGAAGTTGCGGTACCTGCCGCAACCTTTTTTAATACCGTCTCGGGCGGCAAACTGCTGGTCTTTTCCGACTCGGCAATAATAAGCCCATTCTCATCCGCCGTCCATCCGATCAGCCGCATTGTGAGGGCCGTCTCATAAAAAATTGTCGTTTGTCCCGTCGCAGTGTTAATAATGCCAAGACCGACAACCTTTTTTCCGCCTTCGGCTGAGCTCTCCTTTCTGGTCGAGAATGCCAGCCGCTTTCCGTCCGACGACCAGACCGGACACGCGTAACTCGATCCGGTGTCGGTATTTGCGGTCAACGGGGTTTCTGATCCGTCGCTGACATTTACCGCCCACACATTCGGAGCGCCGTTTTTGTTTGAGATATAAGCTATACGCGCGCTGTCCGGCGACCATGCAAAGGCTTTGGTTTGTATATTATTGTAGGGCGAAACGGAATATCCGATCATCGGTATGCCGCCCGAAGCCAGCTTTCGTTCGCCGCCACCGTTTGGATTGGCGACCATCAACTCCGGCACATCACCCGCCCTTCGCATAAAAGCGATAGCCGTGCCGTCAGGCGACCACGCCGGTAAAAAGCCAGCCTCGCTGATCGTAGTCGCCGGATCGTCGCGGGAGCGCAAAGGTTTGACGAGGATCGTGCTTTCGAGCAGTTTGTTGCCGCGGCTGAGATTTTTTGCCGACTGAAAGGCCATCTTTTGGCCATCCGGCGAGACATCGGGCCAGAGTTCGGAATTTACGTTTCGCGAAACGGGCGACTCGACCTTGTTAGAAACATTTACGCGCCAAATATTTGATTCCTCTTTGGCCGAGCTGACAATGACTGAGTTGCCGTCGGGGGCCGCGTCGACTACGATGCTGTCCGTTTCGGACAACGTGATACGGGTCGGCGTCCCCGATTCGGCAACGAAGACCTGAAAAACGCCTTCAACCGACGCACTGTAATAGAAACGGCCTTTTTCCGGCAGCCACGCGACGCCATCACCGATCTCACCTGTACCGGATGTTACCATCGTCGGATTTGTGGCGGACGCGTCACTTGTAAAAAGCTCCCACGCATTGTCTTTTTGGGTGATAAAGGCAAGCGTTTTTTCATCGGGCGAGATGCTCGCCCATATGAGTTTGCCTTTCTGCGGGTCAAAAGCTGTCGCTTTCTGTGACACGCCCGAGGCAACCGCCATAGCGTAAAGGTCGCCTTTGGACTGGTAATAGATCTTTCCGCTCGCGGCCCAACGGCGAAGCTGAAAGCTGCCGTCAGCGACCGGCCCGATCGATTTAGGCGTACCGCCGAGCGCCGAGACGCGCCATACGCCCGTCGAATTTCCCTTGCCGTCTGCAATATTCCCTTTTTGAGAAAAGAAAGCAAGCTCATCGCCCTTTGGCGACCAGATCGGGTCCTGATTCGAAAAAGCGTCGTTCGTGACCTGGATCGCCTCGGTCGAAACGGTTTGTGTGACCCAGATATTTTTTGTAGAGGATTTGGTCGAGGAAAAGGCGATCATTTTACCGTCGGGCGAAAAACTCGCATTGCTAAACAGCTCGCCCGGAGCGCTCGACCAATTTGCGATCTCGGTCGTCTTCAGACTACCAGCGATCACATTGCCCGCCGACCGTGGCCGAAAGAACCAGATGCCGCCGACCAATAAACCAACGATCGCGATAAACACTATCGCGTGTAGCAGAGTAAATCTGCGTGTCGCCGAGATCCTTTCGGTAAATGTCGACTTCGGTCCTTCCGATCCGGTCAACTGTGCCGGTATCGACTGATCGGCGGTCTGATTGAGCTTTGCCTCAAATTTTAGCTCGTCCCGCAGATCCTGCAGGTCGATCTGCAGATCTTTTACATGCTGATAACGGTGGTCGCGGTCTTTTCTGAGTGTTTTATCAACAATGCGTTCGAGATGCCGGGGCAGAGCAGGGGCAGCCATACGAAGGGCTTGTGGTTCTTCTTTTAATATCGAGCTGATCACATCGAGATGCGACTCGCCGGCAAACGGACGTTTTGAGGTAAAAAGTTCATACAGCACGATCCCGAGGCTGAAAATATCACTGCGCGGATCCAGTTTGTATCCGCGAGCCTGCTCGGGCGACATGTACGCAGCGGTGCCCATTATCATGCCCGGTTCGGTCTTAAATTGCGCTCTCGTCTCAGCCTCGGCCGCAGCGGTCTCGACATTTTTCTCGGTAAGCTTTGCCAAGCCGAAATCAAGTACCTTAACGACGCCGTCTTCGCGGATCATTATGTTGTCGGGCTTGATGTCTCGATGGATGATACCGGCATCGTGGGCGGCGGCGAGTGCGGTCGCTACCTGTAAGGCGATACCGAGTGCCTCATCGAGACTCATAGACGCCTCACGCATCCGGTGCCGCAGCGTTTTGCCTTTAATATACTCGGTCGCGATGTATTGCGAATCGTCAAAACTGCCGATCTCAAATACGGTCAAAATATTTGGGTGATTTAGCGCCGACGCGGCCTTTGCCTCCTGCACAAAACGCCTGACCCGCTCGTCGTCATCAGCTACCTCCGCAAGCAGTATTTTGAGCGCGACTTGACGCTCGAGCTTGGTATCCTCGGCCAGATAGACCTCGCCCATCCCGCCCGCACCTATAGCGGAAATGATCTTGTAGTGCGAAATATTTTCGCCTGCGTTTGGCATCGTGGTTAGTTCGGGGAATTATAGCATTGTAAATGCTGAATTTACGACGAAATAATGCGTCAACGAGCCCTACGGAAACCGTCGCTGACAAACTCTCGTATTACCAGATTCGTTGACCCTTACGGTTGCCCGACATAAAACTATCGAATTTCGTAATTAGGCTTGATAAACGCCCTGAATAAATTCATAATTTCATCGATCTACTTTTCAAAATAGTCAATTTTTAGGAGCTTTTACCGTGCATAAACTGCGTCCGTCGTTCGTCTTAGTTTGTCTGTCGTTATCACTAACTGGGGTTCTATTTGCCCAACGCCCATCCGGAGCCACACCGTCACCGACGCCTGCCGGCGACTCGACGCGTGTGACGACCACGGCACCTGTCAGCCCGACGCCAACGCCAGTACCAACACCGGTTCCGACGCCCGATCCGATGGGAACGCAAGCATTTGGCGGCTTACGGTTTCGCTCGATCGGTCCGGCTACAACGTCCGGACGTGTGCTGGCTTTTGCGGTCGATCCGAATGATCGTGCGAAATATTACGTCGCGGTTGCCTCGGGCGGAGTTTGGAAAACAGTCAATGCGGGGACGACTTGGACAGCGGTCTTTGATAACGAAGGCGCATTTTCGATCGGCGCGGTTGCCCTCGATCCAAAAAACGCATCAACCGTCTGGGTTGGCACCGGGGAACGAAACAGTCAGCGCAGCGTCGGTTACGGCGACGGCGTTTACCGTTCGGATGACGGCGGCCGCAGCTGGCGCAATATGGGCCTCAAAACGTCCGAGCACATCGGACGTATCGCCATCGACCCGCGTGACAGCAACGTCGTTTTTGTAGCGGCACAGGGCCCACTATGGGCGCCGGGCGGCGAACGCGGCCTCTATAAAACGACCGACGGCGGCAAAACGTGGAAAGCGGTCATCCCCGGCACCGAACACACCGGCGTGACAGATGTCGTCATCGACCCGTCAAATCCCGACATTATGTACGCCGCAACATGGCAGCGTCGTCGGCATTTTTACACGCTCATTAATGGCGGCCCAGAAAGCGCGATACACAAATCGACCGATGGTGGTAATACATGGACGCGTCTTCGTTCAGGCTTGCCTCCGGGCGACTTGGGTCGTATCGGCCTGTCGATCTCGCCGGCAAAGACGGATGTCGTCTATGCGACGGTCGAGGCGAGCGGCGTGTTAAGCGGCATCTTTCGCTCGAACGATAGGGGTGCGACGTGGGAGCGTATGAGCTCGACCATCGCCCAAGGAATGTACTACGGCCAGATCGTCGCAGATCCGCAGAATGTGGATCGGGTGTATATTCCAAACGTGGTCTTTCAAGTGTCAGACGACGGCGGCCGAACCCAGCGGGCACTGGGCGAACGCCTAAAGCACGTCGATAACCACGGTATTTGGGTTGACCCCAAAAATACCGATTACATACTCGTCGGTTGCGACGGTGGTGTTTACGAGAGTTTTGACCGCGGAGCCAATTGGCATTTTAAGGCAAATCTGCCTATCACACAGTTTTATGATGTGACGGTCGATACCGCAGTGCCGTTTTACAACGTTTACGGAGGCACACAGGACAACAATTCGCTTGGCGCCCCAGCACGCACGCGTAATACCGCGGGCATTCTCAACTCGGACTGGATCGCCACAAACGGCGGCGACGGTTTTCGTTCGCAGGTCGATCCGGCGGACCCGAATATTATCTACGCCGAAAGCCAAAACGGCGGGCTCGTCCGTTTTGATAAACGCACTGGCGAACGCGTTGGCATCGCTCCGGTCGAAGGCACAGGCGTCGAGTCGCAGCGTTATAACTGGGATTCGCCGATCATCATCAGCCCGCACTCTCACACACGGCTCTATTTCGCGGGCCACAAGCTCTTTAAATCAGACAATCGCGGCGACGACTGGAGAGTGATTAGCGGCGACCTTTCACGCGGACTCGACCGCAATGCCTTGCCTGTTATGGGCAAGGTGTGGGGCCCGGACGCGGTTGGTAAAAACCAATCGACGGCTCTTTACGGCAATGCTTCGGCAGTCTCGGAATCACCCAAAAAACAAGGCTTGATCTATGTCGGGACCGACGATGGCTTGATTCAGATCACCGATAACGACGGCCAGAGCTGGCGCAAGGTCGATAAGATCCCCGGCGTGCCGGATAATGCATACGTCCATCGTGTCCTCGCCTCCCAGCACGATGCGGGCACCGCCTATGCTGTCTACAACAATCATCAAAACGGCGATTTCAAACCGTATCTCGTCAAGAGCACAGACGCAGGTCGCACGTGGTCATTGATAACAGGCAAGCTACCCGAACGCGGCTCGCTTTATGCGATCGCTGAGGATCATGTAAATCCAAATCTGTTATTCGCGGGCTCGGAATTCGGCTTTTTCTTCACCGTTGACGGCGGCAGCAAATGGGTGCAGTTAAAGAGCGGCCTACCGACTATCGCCGTCCGCGACATCGCGATACAAAAGACCGAGAACGATCTCGTCCTTGGTACATTTGGTCGCGGGATCTATGTGATGGATGATTATTCGGCTTTACGTCAGGTCAGCAAAGAAGGGATGGAACGCCCGTCGACGCTCTTCCCGGTAAAAGATGCTCTGATGTATGTCCGGTCAAACGTTTCGCTTGCCGGTTCGCAGGGAGCGTCTTTTTACACTGCCCCGAATCCGGCCTACGGCGCGACATTTACCTATTTTCTAAAAGAATCGCCAAAGACCTTGAGGCAAAAACGGCAGGACGCTGAACGTGCCGCCGAGCGCGCAAAACAGCCTGCACGCTATCCCTCGATCGCCGACCTGCGAGCCGAGACTGAGGAGGAGGCACCGACCGCCATATTTACGGTCACTGATTCAGATGGCAAGATCGTTCGACGACTGACCGCTCCGGCGGGTGCCGGCGTGCAGCGGACGGTTTGGGATATGCGTTATCTGCCTCCGTCGATCTCGGCTGCTCCACAGGGACCGCCTCCTGAGGGCGGAGGTTTTGGCGGCGGATTTGGCCCGCAAGGGTCGCTCGTGATGCCGGGTAAATATACAGTTTCGATGGCGATGCGTGTCAACGGCGTGGTCACATCGCTGCCGGGTTCGCAGAGCTTTAACGTGACGGTCGAGGGAAAAGAAAATATGACGTCTGCGGACGCTGCGTTCCTCGCGGACTTTCAACGTAAGGTGTCCACCCTACAGCGTTCGGTCATTGGAGCCAACTCCGCTGCGACCGAGGCCAAGACCCGAATCGGCCTGCTCAAACGCGCGGCCAATGAGGCGCCGGTCGATAACAAAAAGCTGATCGAGCAAGCCGAAGCGGTTGATAATGAGATCGATGCTCTGATCAATGCGATCCGCGGCGGACGCGAAGACTCTGATATACCACCGCCGTCGATCGCCCAACGCGTCGGCAACATTGCCGGTACTATACGGCTCTCGACCATCCGGCCGACGCAGACACAGCTAACGCAATACGATCTTTCGAGTGCGGAGTTTGCTCCGGTTCTGGCCCGGCTGAGGGCGTTGATCGAAGTCAGTCTACCAAACTTTGAGAAAACACTTGAGGGCGCCGGAGCCCCGCTCACCCCCGGACGCCTGCCTCAATAGGCACATTTTCATCCGCTTTTATAAAGCATATAAACGGCCGTAGAAGATACAGTCGTTTATGTGCTTTAGTGCATCAAAAGATGAACGAAACCATTTGTGTCCGAGCTACGTAGATTCAAAATACTTGTGCCGGACAACGGCAGGTTGTTAAACTAGGGCTACATTTTTAGATCGTAAGGAGTGACTATTATGAAACGAGCTATTTTATTGTTCACGGCGATGATGGTGTTTGCGGTTGCCGCAAGTGCACAGAGCATCGCTATTGGTGCGACGATGGAGAATTTTTCGCTGCCTGACGGCACCGGCAAGATGCAGACGCTGGACGGCCTTAAGGGCAAGAACGGTGCGGTCGTTATGTTTGTATCGTCGCAATGCCCGGTCGTGAAAGCGTATAACGAACGCATGAACGAGATCGCAGCTGATTACGCCGCGAAAGGCATCACCTTTATCGGCATCAATTCCAACGTCGGTGAGATCGAAAAGGCCGATGCGAAACCGGTCGGTTGGGTCAAAGACCACATCGCCGCGACCTATAAATTTACAGTGCTTTTCGACAAGGGCAACGTCTTTGCTGACAAACTCGGTGCGACCACGACACCCGAGGCATATTTTGTCGACGCCAAAAACGTGCTGATGTATCACGGTGCGATCGACAACGATAAGTCGGGCTCCAATATCACAACGCCGTACCTGCGAACGGCTTTTGATTCGGCACTTGCCGGCAAAAAGATCGAGCGCACATCGGCAAACGCCTTTGGCTGTACAATAAAACGCGTGGAGAAGTGAGAAAAACGCCATTACTTTCGATGACTTTAATAAGAGCGGTGCTGGTCGCCGCTCTTGTTGTAATTGCGTTTCAAACCGCTAATGCTCAGCCGTCTAGCAAAGGCAAAAAGCCGGTCTGGGACGGCCCAAAGGTCACGCAGATCGACATTGATGGGCTCAAAAAGCTGCTCAAACCTAACGGCAAACCTGTCCTTATCAACTTTTGGGCAACATGGTGCGACCCTTGCCGCGAAGAGTTTCCCGACCTTGTAAAACTCGATGCGGCGTATAAGGGAAAGATCGATTTTTACACAGTCTCGCTCGATGACCTCGCCGATATCAAGACATTCGTACCCAAATTTCTTGGCGAACAGAAAGCCGAGATGCCCGCGTATCTGCTCAAAACGCCCGACGACAGCGCGGCGATCGCTCTCGTATCACCTGAGTGGGCCGGAAACCTGCCGCTGACCATCCTCCTAAAACCTGACGGCAGTACAGCTTACTTACGTAAAGGCATCGTAAAATACGCGACCATTACTGCCGAGATCGATAAGCTAATTGTGCCGGACACGAAATCCGCGACGGCTCAATAATTCCCAATTGTTGTTGCAAATATGGCCCCTACTAGCTAGTATCATTTGTGCAACATCATTGCATCTACATCACTGGAGGGAATAATGTTTAGAAACCTAGAAGATTTTCAAACGGCTTGGAGCTACGAAGCCGAGATGACCGGCAAGGCTCTGCTCAATCTTACGGATGAGTCGCTCAACACCAAAGTTAGCGAAGACGGCCGTACACTCGGCTATTTGGGGTGGCACCTAACACTCACACTTGGCGAAATGTTGGCCAAAGTGGGGCTGACGATCGACGCACCCGCGGAGGACGCCGAATGTCCGACAAGTGCCGCCGAGATCACCCGGCTGTACGGGATCGCCGGAAAATCCGTCGGCGAAGAGGTCGCTAAAAACTGGACCGCAGAGACCTTGCTGATCGAGGACGATATGTACGGCGAAACCTGGTCACGCGGTATGACGCTGTTTTATCTGATCGCCCACCAAGCCCACCATCGCGGCCAGATGACCGTGCTAATGCGACAGGCGGGCCTGCGTGTTCCCGGCATCTACGGGCCTGCCAAAGAAGAGTGGGCGGCATTTGGCCAAGAGCCGCTGCCCTAATCGGTCGATATTTCAATAAAATTGCCCGCAGACGCCGAATCAACGGCGTCTTTTATTTTTGCAACGTGTTTTTGGATACGCGGCCACGACGTAGATAGAATTACGATGATTGCGATCCTGCGGCTGTCTAAATTTTGTTGATAGCGGAGATTTTGATCTGTAGTGATCAGGATATCATAATTGTCGTTTTCGGCAGCGGAAAGCAGTTGTCCGTTTTCCAAAGTTTGCCAACTGCGTTCGTAAGCTGTATCGACGGTGTGATCGTCTAAATATCGTCTCAATGGAACAGGAGTTCCCTGATCGAACAGGATTTTCATACTACCGTCAGTTCAGTAAGCGTAGCCAGTTCATGATCTAAAATGACGGTTATCTGCTCACGCTTAACACCGGGAAACCATTCTAGATACTCATCGATCGTGGCACCGTCTTTGATATTTTCAAACAAGGACGCGAGCGGCACACGGGTTCCTTTGAACACCCATTCGCCGCTGACAACAGCAGGGTTTCGTTCAATGACCCCGGCCAATTTCGAATATTCTGAGTTACTTACCATCTTTCTAATATTACTACAACATTAGGGAAATCAGAGGATGATTTACAAAGAGTTTATGCCTTAGGATTTGAAATGAACGTCCGAAACGCATAAACTCTTTTGTTTATTTCAAGTGACTTTTTTGCCGCGTATTAACCCATGACCACTATCACCGCAGAGATCGTCGAGCAGCACGGACTGAAACCCGACGAATACGAAAAGATCAAGGAATTGATGGGTCGTGAGCCCAATCTGACCGAGCTTGGCGTCTTTAGCGTGATGTGGTCGGAGCACTGCTCTTATAAGTCTTCGCGTGTGCATCTCAAGCGTCTGCCAGTTACCGGCCCCCGAGTCATCGTCCCGCCGGGTGAGAATGCGGGTGTCGTAGATATCGGAGACGACTGGTGCGTGGCGTTCAAAGTCGAGTCGCATAACCACCCCAGCTTTATCGAACCTTTCCAAGGCGCCGCGACGGGGGTGGGCGGAATCTTACGTGACGTTTTTACAATGGGTGCAAGGCCGATCGCGGCGATGAATTCGCTACGCTTTGGGCCGCTTGATGACGCGAAGAACGGCAACCGCAATAAGTCGATTCTCAAAGGCTGCGTCGAAGGCATCGGTCATTACGGCAACTGTTTTGGTGTGCCGACTGTCGGTGGCGAGGTCGTTTTTGATGAAAGTTATTCCTTAAATCCGCTCGTCAATGCCTTTGCACTCGGGCTTGTCCGCAAGGATCAGATCTTTTTTGGCAAAGCGTCGGGCATCGGCAACCCCGTGCTTTACGCGGGTGCCAAAACGGGCCGCGATGGTATCCACGGCGCGACTATGGCTTCGGCGGAGTTTGACGACGAAGCTCTCGAGAAACGCCCCACGGTGCAGGTTGGTGATCCGTTTTTAGAAAAACTCCTGCTCGAAGCATGTCTTGAAGCGATGCGTTCTGGAGCGATCAAAGGCATTCAAGACATGGGAGCCGCCGGGTTGACATCTTCGTCGGTCGAGATGGCCGCCCGTGCCGGCACGGGACTCGAGATTGATCTGACGCTCGTACCGCAGCGTGAGACGGGCATGACCGCGTACGAGATGCTCCTCAGCGAATCGCAAGAACGCATGCTCATTGTCGCCCGCGAGGGCCGCGAAAAAGAGGTCGTCGAGATATTCGCGAAATGGGATCTCGATTGCGTAGTGATCGGCAAAGTCGTGGAAGGCGATCGGCTCAAGATCATGCACAACGGCGTCCTTGAGGCTGATCTGCCTGTCCTCGCCCTCACTGACGAAGCTCCTAAGTATCAGCGTCCCATGTCTCAAGTCTCAAGTCCCAAGTCGGGTCAATCTTTAGACTTGGGTCTCGGGACTTGGGACATGGGACAAGCTCTGAAAGAGCTTCTAGCAAGCCCGAACATCTGCTCAAAACGCTGGGTTTATGAGCAGTACGACACGATGGTCCGCACAAATACGGCGATCACGCCAGGTGCAGATGCGGCGGTCGTCCGCATAAAAGAAACGCGACGTGCGATCGCGATGTGTCTCGACGGCAATGGAAAATTTACTGCGATCAACGCTTACCAGGGTGCGAAGCTCGCTGTAGCTGAGGCCGCCAGAAATGTTGTTTGTGTCGGGGCTAAACCCATTGCCGTCACCAATTGCCTTAACTTTGCCTCACCCGAACGTCCCGAAGTGATGCGTTCGTTTTCGGATGTGATCGACGGGATGAAAGAGGCGTGCGAGGCGTTTGAAACGCCGGTCGTGTCGGGAAACGTGTCGTTTTACAACGAGACCGATGGCAAAGGGATCTTGCCGACGCCAGTGATCGGCATGGTCGGATTGATCGAAGATACGCGAAAGCTAGTGACGCACGGCTTCAAGAATGAGGGTGACATAATCGCCGTTCTCGGCGTTACCCGCGACGACCTTGCCGCAAGCGAATATGCCCAAACGGTCGCTGGGCTCTCGACCGATCAACTCACTGCGAACGGCGTTTGCCCAACGGTTGACCTCGATCAGGAAAAACTTGTCCAGGAAACGGTGCTCAAGCTGATCGACCAATGCCTAGTTAATTCAGCCCACGATTGCTCCGACGGCGGACTTGCAGTGGCCATCGCTGAGAGTTGTTTTTCATCGCTCGGACGCGACGCGATCGGAGCCGAGATCGCTATGATCGACAGCGAACTGTCGCACGAAGCAGACCTATTCGGCGAATCGCCGTCACGGATTGTCATCACTTTTGCCCGTGAAAACGAACCGAAGATACGCGAATTGATTGGCGACTGCCCGATGACCGAGCTAGGTTGGGTCACCGGCGATACCCTGAACATCTCGATCAATGGCGAAGCCGTTGTCTCAACCGCAATCGCCGAACTCGAATCGGCGTGGCGTGATGCTCTAAAAAGCCGCCTCGAAAATTAGTCCGTCCAAATGTCAGCCGGCATCTATCTACACATACCGTTTTGCAAATCGCGCTGCTCATATTGCGGCTTTGCGACCGATGTTTGGCGCAGTAGCGAAGCTGTCGAGCGGTATGTCGATGCTTTGTGCACGGAGATATATGCGTTCGACGCCGGGTCTGGTCCACCTTGGTCCACCTTGGTCCACCTGGTCCGGACCGGACCAAAGGACCGCATTGCAGCCGATACAATTTATTTTGGCGGCGGCACGCCATCATTATTAGAACCGCCCCAAGTCGAAAACGTCGTGAATGCTATCAATTCGAAATTTGATATTTCAAACGATGTTGAGATAACAATGGAGATGAATCCGGCGACGGTCACATCGGAATCGCTTGCGGCGTATCGCAATTTAGGTGTAAATCGTGCCAGCTTTGGCGTCCAGACGTTTGACGATCATGCTCTCAAATTGCTTGCTCGCGGACACGATGCCAATGATGCGAGGGCGACGTTTTTGATGCTTCGCGACGCTGGGTTTGATAATGTCAGCTTTGACCTGATCGCCGGCCTCCCGGGCCAAACGCTAGACATGTGGCAGCGTAATCTTGCTGAGGCAATTGCGATGTCGCCTCAGCATCTGTCGCTGTATCTACTCGAAATTCACGAGGGCACGCCGCTTGCCGAACAAGTCCGCAGTAACCGGCAGCCGACGCCCGACCCTGAGCTTGCCGCCGAGATGTACGAGGTAATGCTCGACCGCCTTGCGGCCGCTGGGTACGAGCAATACGAGATCTCAAACTTTAGCAAACCCGGCTACGAATCGCGCCACAACACCAAATACTGGACGCTCGACCCGGTCTTTGGCTTTGGTGTTTCGGCACATTCATTTGATAGTGCCGAACGGTACGCAAACGAGCGAGACACTGCCAAATACGTGGATCTAATTGAAAACGAAACATCGGCGGAAACTCACCGCGAGACGATTGACATCGCATCCGAATACGTTTTTCTCGGGCTGAGGCTTGAGGATGGAATGGACCTCCGGCAATACACAGAGCGGTTTGGCGAAGATCTGAGAGTAAAATATCGCGACGAGATCGAACGCCTATCGGACAGCGGCTTGATCGATATCAACGACACTCGATTAAAGCTCACCCGTAAAGGCAAGCTTTTTTCGAACGAGGTTTTTTCCGTGTTTGTCTAGTTGATCCGCCTGATCCGATTCTCTGTGCCCGGAGCGATCGTCGAGTTAGGCTCTGATCGGATCGCTTTTTCAAACACATCCGAATCTTTTGGCGCGGTTGCGGCGTCGGTTAGGATCTTGCCTTCTTTCAGCATCGTATAGCCGTCGCCGCCGCGTGAGACCAAAAAATCTGACGTGGCGATCGTATAGTTGACGCTCTCAATCACTCTCTTGCCCGAGACAAACGCCTCGACGACACGTTTGCCGGCCGGTTTGCTCGGGTCATAGCTAAATGTCAGGCCGCTGATCTGCGGAAATCTGCCGGGTTCGGTATCTTCGCCGGGGCCGCTGCGGGCGACGCCGTGCTCGATGATTTGCATCAGCAGCTTGCCGGAAACTTCTACTTTCACGATCGGATTGTTAAAGGGCAATATCGACAGCACATCGCGTTTTGTCAGCGGGCCGGGTTCGTAGGTCATGTCGGCACGGATCGAACCGCCGTTCACAAAACCGATGTCTGCATTGACTGCGTTTCGATAGGAATCAGCGATAAAATTGCCGATATTGGTTTCTTTTTGTCGATTCGACTGTGACAAGGCATCGAGCTGGACGGCCGTCGCTCCGACTTTAACCGCAAGCTTTTCGAGCAAAGGCTTGTACTTTTCAAATACGGGGGCAAACTCCGGTGCGTCGGGGATCTTATCCGTAACGGGTACGATCTCCCAATCCATTCCGACGAACTTTTTGGTCGCTGCGTCAAAATTCAGATTAAATTTTCCCATCTCACGTGCGTCCGCTGTCATCTTGAATATCGGCGTGCGGTTCGATGACGATTGCAGCAGCGTGTGTTCGTGGCCGCCGAGTATCAGGTCGATGTCAGCGCATTTCGCAAGCTGTTTGTCCTGCGACATGAAAAGGTGCGTCACTGCGACGACAGCGTTGACCTTAGCCTTTTTACGCATTTCTTTGACGATCTTTTTTGCCGTTGAGCAAAAATCGGTGACCGTCAGCGTGTCGTCCATTGACGATGTCTGTTTGGTCTCAGGGAGCAGCAGCCCGATAAAACCGATCTTTACACCGCCAAACTCTTTCACTACATACGGCGGTGTATTCGCAAAGATCTTGCCTGTTTTGACCTCGAGCACATTGGCTCCGAGCCACGTAAATTTTGACTCTTTCATGCGGTCGAGCAGCTCATGGGTTTTGATGTCGAATTCGTGATTGCCAAAAACTGCTAGATCGATGCCTAGCGCGTTCCAAGCGTCGATCATCTGCCCGCCCTTGTAGGTGCGGGTTTCGACAGACGGCGAGAGCGTGTCGCCGCCGAGTGTAAAGATAGTATTCGGATTTTTGGCAAGAGCCTCTTTCTTGAGCGTGAGCAAACGCGCAAGCCCGCCGCGCGTGCCGCCATCGACCGGGGCAAACTGATAGACGTCGTTGACGTGCAATATCGTGACGCGGATGTTCTGGCCGAACGCATAAAGAGAGGCAATAAAGAATACAAATACGAAAATAGTCTTGTTGAACATTAGAATTTTCCTGCCCCTTTCATTTGAGAGGTTTTCGCAAGGTTGACGCGGGGAACTCACCATCAAACCTGTAAATTGCAAAAACTCGATACCCTTTCGGTTCAGTACCGATCATCACGAATTGATACCAAAAAAAGTCGTCCTTATTCCGACCCGTTAGATAGATTTTCATTCCTTCTTGTCCCGGCATAGGTTCGTATTCGATCGCCCAGACTTCATTCGGGAATACACCTGATTTGTGCAGATCATTAACAAAAGCCCTGAGCTTTTCTAAAGTGAATTCCTCGGATTGCCCTGCTCGCTGAATTTCAAACCCAGTTTCAACATCTTGTTTGACAAAAAGCAAGTTTGCTATCTTCACTGCCTCTTTGGCGGCTATATTTTGATCATGCTTGAAAAAGTGGGGCGTACACGACAAGGCAAGAATCAAAACTACCGTCAGAAAAAAGACTTTATGTTGAAAAAGCATAATTAACAATTCTGTTAGGGTCCAATCATTAACTTGGGCAAATCGTTAAATGTGTCCTCGCTTCCCAGATCTCCGGGAAAAATTTCTTGGCTAATGTCGTCATTAGATAACCGACGCCCTCGCTGCCGCCGGTGCCGCGTTTCATGCCCAGCATCCGCTCGACCATCAGGATGTGGTTGTACCGCCACGAAACGATCAGCTCGTCATGCTCGATCAGCAGATCTTGCATATTGTAGAGTTCGGCGTGCTTTTCCGGATGAGTAAGTATCTCGACCGTCGCCGCAACGCGATCTTCGTGGGTATCAACCGCAAATCCGTCACGCGCTACCAGAGCCCAAAATGAATCGGCAAGCGACGGCTCGTTAAATCGCCGCGTGAGCCGTTCGTGTGCAAACTCATCACGCTTGAACGTCGCGAGTATTTTTTCGTCCTTCGCGCCCGACGCAAATTCCAGCTCGCGAAATTGCATCGATTGAAAACCGCTCGCC
>JBGTII010000234.1:0-9134 GCA_041745735.1 Pyrinomonadaceae bacterium
TGGCGTTTGGTTTCTTCGAAGATCTTGAGGACGCTCTGCGGGTCGGGCTCTTTGGTCTTGCGGTCTTTGACGAGCTCGATCGCCTGCATGATGCCCATGCCGCGGACTTCGCCGATGATCGGATATTTTTCCTGCAGTTCGAGCAGACGCTCGTGAAAATAGTCGCCGACGACACGGCAATTTGTGCGGAGGTCGTCTTCTTCGATGACTTTGATGACCGCTAGGCCGACGGCCATCGACACGGGGTTGCCGCCGAACGTCGAGAACGTCAGCCCCGGAAACGCGTCCGCGACCTCAGGCGTCGCGATCGTCCACGCGATCGGCACACCGTTGCCCATGCCTTTTGCCGAAGTGATGATGTCCGGCTCGACGCCGTAATGCTCGATGCCAAACCATTTGTCGCCGGTGCGGCCCCAGGCAGTTTGGACTTCGTCGGAGATGAAGAGGCCGCCGTGGTTTTTGGTGATCTCGTGGACGCGTTTGAAATAGTCTTTGGGCGGCACGATAAAGCCGCCGACGCCGAGGATCGTCTCGGACATAAACGCCGCGATCTCGCCGGTCGTCGTCGTTTGGATCAACTCTTCGACATCGTTCGCACACGCAAGGCCGCAGTTGTCTGGCGTCGCGTTGAACGGGCAGCGGTAACAATACGGAGCGTGCGCATGCACCATCCCCGCGACCTGTGAGGCCACGGGCTTCCATGTTGAGTGTCCGATGGCGGACAAAGCCGTCGCCGAACGTCCGGAATAGCTGTGACGCAGCACAACAACCTCGCTGCGTCCCGTCGCGAGCTTTGCCGCGAGTATCGCCGTGTCGTCGGCCTCGGTCCCGCTGTTGCTAAAGAACGATTTCTTCAAATTCCCCGGCGAGATCTCCGCCAGCTTCTCCGCGAGATCGCCCTGCGGCCCATTCGCATAAAGCGTCGAAGTATGCGCGATCGTATTAACCTGATCGATCCAAGCCTTATTCACCCGCGGCTCCGCATGCCCGACACTCACCGTAAGCACGCCGCCAAAGCAATCCAGATACCGGTCGCCCTTATCATCCCAAACATACTCGCCCTCGCCTTTAACGAGAGCTAGCGGCTCTTGGTAATAAGTCGCTACGGCGGGAAAAAGAAACTCTTTGTGTTTTTGAATAGCACTCTTTAATGGTGATGTTTGTTCTGCTTGAGTCATAATATTTTTTTCCAAAAAAGACACGAAAATAGGTAAACCATTTTACTCTACTTTCGTGCCTTCGCGTGCATAAATGGCACATTTTTACTTGTTACTTTTTTCGTCGTTACCTTTGTCGGGTGAGTCTTTCTTCATCGGACCGAACGCGATCTTCCAGACGCCGTCCTCTTTTGTAAATTCCATCTGCTTCCAGGCTCCTTTTTCGTCTAAGTATTCGATCGTCGCGTTGTCGCCGTCGATCTTTTCGTTGCGGGCTTCGGCGGTAGCGGCTTGAGGCTTTTCACACAATTCTTTTAGCTGGTCGTCGAGCGTAGCCTTTTTCTTTTCTTCCGCTTCGGCCACCATTGTCAAAAACTCAAGCACGTCCTTGGACATCAGCTTCTTTAGCGCAGCGATATCCTTATTTTTACGGGCCTCATACGCCGCCTTGTAAGCGTCGATCGGCGTTCCGGTCGAGGTGGCCGTTGTGCTTGCGGGTGCAGGCGTCGCGGCGTTTACGGCCTGATTTGTATTCGTCGCTGCCTTGTTTTCGTTAGTGTTGTTGGCAACGGGTTTTTGACATGCCAACATTGCTCCAAAAATAGCGATGGCAAATGAAAGAGCTATAAGATTTCTTGTTTTGTTCACGTTCTCTCCAGCGATCTTAGATATGATTTTAATTTGGATCGAATTTCGAATATTGAGATTCTACATCAAACTCGTTTATTTGACAGCCGCGAGTGTTTTGCTGAAGATGAAACTATGCTGAATTCATTCAAATATTCACTTCCCGCTTCAATTGAGACCGGCGTTACAGCGGAGATCAGATCGTGGGCTGACGACCAAATGATCCGTCGTCTTTGGTCAAAAGATGCATCCGTCTGGACAAACGACGATGAGGCAAAATGGCTCGGTTGGCTCGATATTGTCGGCGAAGAACTCGGTGGTCTGCAAAAGTACCGGGACCTCCAAGCAGACCTTGCGGCCGCCGGGTTCAAGGACGTTTTGCTGATGGGCATGGGCGGATCCTCATTGTGTCCAGAGGTGCTGGCAATGACCTTTTGCAAGACAAATTTTCACATTCTCGACTCGACGGTTCCTGCCCAGGTCAAGGCTATCGAGGATAAGCTCGACCTTACCAAAACTCTATTTATTGTCGCGAGTAAATCCGGCTCGACGCTTGAGCCAAATTGTTTTAAGCAATATTTCTTTGAAAAAGTCGCTAATGCGGTCGGGCGCGAAAACGCGGGCAAACAGTTTATCGCGATTACCGATCCCGGCTCTAAGATGGAGCAGGTTGCCACGGACGACGGGTTTCGCCATATCTTTTACGGCAAGCCGCAGATCGGCGGGCGGTTCTCTGCACTGTCGGCGTTTGGCATGACGGCGGCGGCGGCAATGGGGTTAGATGTCGAGCGCTTTTTGACAAACGCGAACGAAATGGTCGATGCCTGTCGCGTCGAAGATGTTTCGGCAAATCCGGGAGCCCTACTCGGACTTATTCTCGGGCTATGCCATAAACATGGACGCGACAAGCTGACGATCTTTACCTCGCCGGAAATTCACGATCTCGGTGCGTGGATGGAGCAACTCGTTGCCGAATCGACCGGCAAAAATGGCGTTTCGATCATTCCAGTCGATCGCGAAACGATGCAGCCGGCTGAAAATTATAGCGATGATCGCGTATTCGCTTTTCTCAGCCTTAAAGGTGATGCCGTAATGGACGAGGCATATAACGATCTCGCCGCCGATCATCCGGCTATACGAATCGAACTCGAAAACCCCGACAATCTCGGTCAGGAATTTTTCCGTTGGGAGTTTGCAACGGCAGTCGCGGGAGCCGTAATGAACCTAAACCCGTTTAACCAACCGGACGTCGAAGCCGCCAAGATCGAGGCGCGAAAGATCACCGACGAATATGAGAAGTCGGGCTCGCTACCGGATGAAAAAGCGTTTTTCGAAGCCGACGGCGTTTCGCTGTTGACCAGTGAAGAATACGCAAAGAAACTGGAAACGGTCGCCGATACTGCTGGAGAACTTTCTTTGCGAGCGATCTTCGACGCTCATTTGGCACACGTCATCGAGGGTGATTATTTCGCTGTACTAGGATATGTGCAGATGAATTCGGAGACCGAAGATCTGCTGCAGGCGATTCGCGAAAAGATCCTTGCTCGAACCGGCGTCGCGACCTGTCTAGGCTTCGGACCGCGTTTTTTGCATTCGACCGGCCAAGCTTACAAGGGCGGTGCTAATAATGGTGTTTTCTTGCAGATCACGTCGGATGATGCGTTTGACGTCACAGTGCCGGGTCAGAAATATACTTTTGGGGTCGTAAAATCAGCCCAGTCTCGCGGCGATTTCCAGGTATTGCTCGACCGTGGACGGCGGGCGTTACGGGTTCATCTCGGGGCGGATGTAAAAAGCGGCCTCAAAATGCTATCTGATCTTGTTTGATGGTCTCGATCCGATGATCTTGAGCAGATGCGTCTGAATTTGCTGCTGATTAATGCTGGCGTTGAGTTGACCCGACACAACCGTCGCCGGAGCTATCGTCGTTTCGATATGTGTCAGACGTTCGGCCGCGAGTATCGGCCGCGAAAGAGACAATGAGTAGTTCGACGGCGAGTTGCCCTGATTCCAAACCCTCGCGACTATCCCGCGGCTTATGCCGTCTTCGGCAGGTTTTAGAGCCCACAGGAAAACATTGGGATCGGATATCTGCAAGAATGAATAATTGTCTGCTGGATAGGGTCGCTCCTGTGTGCCCGTGCCGTTGATCATGATCGATACGAACGGATTCTGATGTTCGAGCGAAAATTTCATCGACGACGCCTGATCAAAGTTTCCGTGCGTCTGTATCGCGAACCGCTGTAAGAACGCGCTGTCGCCGCCTTGATTCGGGATCCCAAGCGAAGGGCCGTCGGTCTGTCCGCCGGCGAGAATGTTGAACTGCGGTGTCGAGGTATCGAGGGTCGTCACCGTGCTCGAGCCTAGACGCATAAAATGATCGTCCGCATTCGATACTGTCACGCCAAAGTTATTCGTCAGCCCGTCAGTGACGTCGGCGAAATGATTCATCGTCAGCCAGTCGTAACGAGCATTCCTCGTCGAATAGTGGCCGCCGTTCGTTGTAAGTTTGCCGCGAATGACGGCGCCAACCTCTTCGTGCCAAATGTCAGGTGAATTAATATCGAACGAATAACTCCAGGTCTTGAGGTCCCCAAAATTCGACGAGATCGTGTTACTAATATCGACACGATCAATATCTTTATAAAGCGTTACGCGTGTTGTATGCGCGATCGGGCTCGACGAGACGGCCTTTAACGTTACGCTTACCGCTCCGGAGCTCTCGACCGTCACGTTGCCGCTTCGGTTTCCGCCTAGGTCATTGAGCACGCGTCCACCGATGTTTCGCACGGTTTCGCGAGTGCCTCTGGTCTTGTCGATCAAGCTGGTGATGGCGCCATCGGGTGCGAGCGTGACGCGATAGTTGGCATTCTCGACCGTCGAGCCGTTAACCGTCGGAGCACCCAAGGAAACCGTTCCCGCCCCATTTCTGATCTCGTAGACCTTATAACCAGCTGAGGGGACGTCTCCCGCAAGTACGCGTAGTGTCCTTTTCAAACGATCACCGATAATTTGCGACGGCACCTCGAGGCCGGTCGAAACATCAACGACATGAACTTTTTTACTCCGTGTTATTAATGTGACATCGGCAAAATCTGTACGCGTCCAACTGAGCGGGTTAAAGACGGCGAACCTTTCCTCAGTGCCCGATCTAGATATTTGAGAGCTAAGTTCGGCCTTTGCATCATCGTAGAGTCTGTCGACGTACGACGTTATCTCCTGTTCGATCTTTCGCTGCCACGCCGCACGCTGAGCACGCGAGATGGGTCCATCCGCCGTCCAATCGTGCTCGAAATAGAGCCCTAAGTTGATCATCGCCCTGTCGCGAGCGGCGATGCGGGAATCCATGAAAGTTGGCTGATTTATCGAGACAAGCGTCGCCATCGCCTCGGCACTTCGCAGCTTTTCGGTGCTGCGCTTTACCCGCGACGAGACCTCTGCCATCGATGCAATGAGAGTGTCCCATTCATTGCCGAACGACGCGGAATAGGTCTCGAGGCCCGCACCGTAATTTGTTTCAAAATCCCGAAAGAAATCTTCCTGATTCGAAACGATCAACCGGCGATTGGCATTTGTGTGTTGCTCGGCAACGGTGACAAACTCGTCGCCCGTGTATTGCAGGCCATCCCAACCGCGGCCAAATGCCCCAACCACAGGAAAGGGGTATTTTGAAAGGAAAGTGGGATCTGTCTCTGCGAAGACGATGGACGCCAATGGGTCAAATGACTCTGCATAGCCGCCGAATTTCTTGTTACCACTTAATTGCGACTGCCACTTCATTAATACTTTGCTGCCGTCGCGTCCGCCCGCGTAATAGATCTCGCGGTCGCGGTTATTTAATTGCGTAACCTGAGTCGCACAGTCGCAGACTCCTTTCCATGAATACTTAGCACCGGAACCGGCCCACAACGAAGCGAGCCCGTACGGCTGGGTCTGGTCCTCCATCGCGATAGCAAGTGGAAACCGCACGTTGTGACGCCGCTCGATCAGCCCCGGATAATACATTCCGCGAAGCACCGATTCGGCTGGAGCTCCCCCTTGCACGAGCACCAACGGATTGAGAGCAACGCTCATATGCCCGTCACGAACGCGCGACATCATACGCTCAAACTGCGCTGGTGTGCGGTTTCGCTCGTACTCCCACATCCACAGGCTGCCGTCGCAATTCCAACGCATCTGCTGGTCCGAGGGATTCCCCGCGGTTTCGTCCATCTTACCCAGGTAATAATCGATCATCGTCAGGAACGCCAGACGATATGTCGCTTCGTCTGCGGTCCAAAGGTAATCGGTATGATCATCAGGCGAAATGTATATACGCTTTTGCGCGGTTCCCGGAGCAACGAGTAAGAGTATTGCAATAAATAAACCGAAACCTAATTTTGAGTAAAACATCCGCATATCGTAACAATAAACATATAAAATGCCTTATTTTCCATATCGCGCGGCATGTAATCGCATTATTGTGATTCGAGGCACGCCCTCGCGCTGCGGCTCATTTAGCTTTGGTGACCTCGGTGATCATCCGTCCGGGGAAAGGGTGAAATCCCCGTTCTTGCAGCTCAGGGGTCGGGCGGCCCTGATCGTCGACCTTGCCCATTAGCCGCAAAACTGTCGGCATAAAACTAAGGTTGTCGTATGGCTCCTCGATCAAAAGCCCTCGCGGGATGCCCGTCTTTGACCCACCCGCAAACATCAGCGTTGAATTTGTCGAAACGCGTAAGAACGAGCCGTGGTTACCGCCGGCGTTAAATCCACTGACGTTAAAATTCCAGTGATTCGCGGCCACAACGGCCATATCGGCCTGTGTCAAATCTCGTTGCCGCTGGCGAAACCGCCTCAACAAAAGCTCGTCTTCCGTTAGGGACGCACCGTCATCGAACGGAATCTTATGACGCTCGATCTGCTCTTTTAGCCCAATGACCGCATTGGAATATATCGTCTTATGTGTCGCCCGCAGCCATTCGATCTCAGTATGCCAGTCATTTATCCAGGCATCACGATGTGGAACAGCTAGATCCTTATCCTCAAAATATTTTAGCGGAAAGCCCTCGCTCCATTTCTGTTTAATAAAGCTAACTTTCCCGCTAGCATCCTGACGAAGCCCCGAAACCGGCATATATCTGTAGCTCTGTCCGCCGTCGGCATCGATCCGCGTTAAGACGAGCGCCTGTTTGTCATACCCGGCGTACAACCAGATGGCGTCCTCTGTTGAACGCAGGTCCGGCGGCAACGCTTCAGTCAAAGCCTCTTGCGAAATGCGGACAGCGGAAAAGTCAACCGGTCGGCTGCTGACCTCCGCCTGACCGTTACTCCGCACCTTTTGTTTGTACAAAAGGTCTAGGTAGTCTATGCGTCTAAAACTTTTGTCGAAGTCAAGGCTTTGATCCGCGTTCAGCATCAGTCCGTTTCGCGACACCCCGACGACATAATTTTGGAGTTCGAAAACGTTGTTTTGCTCACCCATCGCCTCGGGGGCGATCAGATCCTCGATCTTTAGTTTTTTGGGGTCAAATGATTCACGTTTCAGATTTACGAGATTGTTCAAAATCACAATGTATTTGCGGTAATCGATCTCAGACCGCTTTGCTAGTTCAGCGAGGGCATAGATACGACGGGCTTCTTTGTCAATACCGTTAGCATAGTCCTCTGGTGCAAATTTATCAGGCTGAGCGGCGATGATCTTGTCCTGTTTCTCTACCGAGCGATGAAGCGCAGCCATTTCCTCGCTTAGTCGCTCCGCCGTATCTTGCCAACCCTTTCGATGCTTATTGACGACCTGAAAAAACAGTTCGGTAGCGGCTTTTTGTTTTGGTTGTGACAAACCCTTTAGCTTTAGTTGTTGGAGCAGTATGTGGAGAATATTAAGGTCGTTTTTGCGCAGATGTATAGACGCACGCTCGTTGCCGTCAACATCGACGAGAACTGTCGGGTAAAGATCACTTTGGCCCTTTAGATAATAGGATTCCCTTGACTCATTCGTGACAATTGGCAAAAACGGGTAGATCGCTTTTATAGAATAATCCGACATCATTCTCTGTTTAGTAACTACATGGTGTCCGCCGCCCACCGAACTTCTAAACAGATTTACTAAGTTAAATCCCTGACTATAAATCTTTTCGTCCGAATTAGCTCCATGATCTGAAACCAGGATCATTGCTGTTTCGTCGGCACGGGTTGACGATTGGATCGCCAACCAAATTCGACCGATAGTGCGATCGACTGCCTTAATTACCGCCAGACGTGAGGCAGTATCGTTGTTTGCATGGGTAACATGATCAAAGTAACTCGTATAATAGTCGAGGTAATCAAGTTCAGACCGAGTGACTACTTTGTCAACCACGTCCCGTTCGGCTTGATTGATAGTTACATTTAGAAAGTCGAGCCCTATTGACCATTCGTCCACAAAGTCCTTTGGTTTGCCAGGGTAAAGATTTACAAAGCCGCTGCCGAGAGTGCCCCAACTGTTACCGCGCTGAAAGAGCTGCTGGCTCGTGTAGCGTTTATTATAGGGAAAGGCATCGCACATCAGCGGTATCGACAATTGATCCATCACCTCTACCGCAGGCATGTCAGCCTTTTTCGTGAAAAGGTACTGCACATAGTATGGAATGATATTGAGGTAATCGTACCCGTGCTTGGTCAGACGGTCATATTCGACATGATCCTTGATCTGAAGATGCTGCCCCGTGTCCAACATGCTCCAGGACGGAGCCGAGAGACTTATCCCGCGGGTGTAAAAATTGCTGACACGAGACCCATTCTTATAAAAGATCTCCTCAAACCACGGCAGGACCGATCTGCCGGTAGCGGGGTCGCGTTGCTTTACAAATTGGTCGACATAATAAGCTGGCAGGCCGTCAACCTTGACGACGACCACCCGCTTTACGTTTTGCGCAAAACCGATAACGGAGCACGTGGCCGCCAGGGTCAATACACCAAATAGTTTGTATAAAAGGGGTCTCGATGACATCGATCCCGGATGTTTGAATGGCATTAATTTCCGGCAACTCCACTCATCCCGGCAATGGTAGCCGCGTCGCGGGAGGAGATCTTTTGGCCCTCGATAAGCGCTTGTTTTAAATAATTTGCCCCGATGTTACGCCAACGCTCGGCGACACCTGGATCTTTGTAAATCGCAAGCAAGTAGTTTTTAGCGGCCGAATCGTCGATTCGAAACAGCCCCGCCAGACATTTGAGCCGCAGATCTTCATCATCTGTGATTGAAAAGATCTTTGACAACGAGCGCGCCGTTTTTTCGTTCGCCGCCTCGCCATGTTCGGCGACAAATTGCAGCGAGCGTCTAAGGGCGGAAATATCACTATCGACCTCCGGCTTTGCAGATCGAAAGGC
>JBGTII010000235.1:0-13007 GCA_041745735.1 Pyrinomonadaceae bacterium
AGTACGATCCCTAATGACAATCTTACCGAGCTCCACCGGGTCGCATATTATGGCGGCAGTTTCGACCCGCCGCATAGTGGACATCTTGCGATAGCGAATGCGTTGATCGATCAATTTGGGCTCGACTCATTTGTTTTCATACCAGCTTTTCACGCCCCGCACAAGGCCCGGTTAAAGCCGACGTCAGCCTACGACCGATTCACTATGCTGTGTCTTGCTACACAGAGTGCCGCAAAGATGCGGGTATCGCGAATGGAGATCGAGATGCCCGAGCGGCCGTATTCAGTCGAGACGTTGACACGAATTCTTACGGTAAGGCCGGACGACGATATCTATTTTGTCATCGGGGCGGATTCCTGGCGGGACATCTTGACCTGGCGTGAATGGGAGAAAGTGCTGACGATGGTCAACATCATCGTCGTGACGCGGCCTGGGGTCGAGATCGGGTTTGACCATGTGACTGACAAGATCCGAAATCGGATCGTGGATATGCGTGCCGGAACCGATTCCGACCGCATCGAACAACCAACAACCAGCATCGAACCATCGATCTTTATTACCGACGCGGTCAATATGGACGTTTCCGCGACCGAAATTCGCCGCAAGATCCGCGAAGATGACCCGAGTTGGCGCGACGATGTCAGCTCCGAGGTTGCAAATTACGTCGAAAAATATCAGATTTATAGCTAATGGAAGAAACACAGGAAAGATCGCTTCAACGCGAAGCGGTCAAGATAGAAATAGCAGAAAAGCCAACCAAGTTTGCGGACCTCGACCCCGAAGTAAAACTCGCGATCCAATGTGCCAGCGACAAAAAGGCGTTTGACCTGGTCGCTCTCGATTTGCGCAGCATTGCGAGCTTTACCGAATTTTTTATTATCGCGAGCGGTGCCAATCAGCGTCAGGTACAGGCCATCGCTGATGAGATCAAGGAGCAATTAAAGGAGCAGCTCGGCTCGCGTCCGGTTCGTATCGAGGGATATGCGAGCGGCGAATGGGTGCTGGTCGATTACGGCGATTTTATCGTCCACGTATTTAACAAAGAGGCTCGTGAGTTTTACGACCTTGCTCGGTTGTGGCTTGACGCACGAAAGGTAGAACTACCGGAAGGCCTTTGATGAAATTCAAATTTATTTGGGTGGGCAAGACCAAAAATAAAAATTACGCGGCGCTGCAGGACGAATATCTGCAGCGTCTTTCGCATTTTGTGAAATGCGAGACGGTCGAGGTCCGCGATTCCGCTCCGCATGAGGGCAAGGAAATTGAGGGCAAACGAATTCTCGAAAAACTGAATCATAGCTCTTTCGTTTGTCTGCTCGATGTCGCGGGGCGAGGTATTTCGTCACCACAATTGGCTAGCGAGATTGAGAAATGGCAAAACGCGGGGCATAAAGAGATAACGTTTGTGATCGGCGGCCCCGACGGCATTTCGCAAGAGGTTGCCGATAAGGCGGGGCTCGTGCTATCCTTATCGTTTCTCACTTTTACCCACGAGATGGCTCGTGTTGTCATGCTAGAGCAATTATACCGAGCTTATACAATTATTAGGGGCTTCCCTTACCAGAAATGAGTAAATCGAATTTAAAAGACGTAAAAGAAAAACTTCTCGCCGAGAGAGAACTACTTATCGAGAAGCTAAAAGGCAACGATCTGTCGATCGACGATGCCGAAACGCCTGATCCGGTCGATCTCGCGGTCCGCAATTATTCAAAAAATGTGATGCTCGCTGTTTCGGAAAACGAAAGCAAACAACTAGCACTTATCGACGAGGCACTGTTGCGGATCGAGGACGATGAATACGGTACGTGCCAAAACTGTGAAAAGGATATTAATCCCAAACGCCTCGCCGCGATCCCCTGGGCAAGATACTGTCTCGATTGTCAGGAGCTGCTTGAGAAAGGCCTACTCGACGAAGACTAAGCTTTTGACTTATGTTCAAGGAGGTTCAAAACTCCCTTCTCTCGATAATATATCCACAAGAATGCCGTGTCTGTTTTTCTCAGGTTGAGAATGCAGACGGCGGCATTTCTTGTATTAGGTGTTGGAGCGAGACACGCGTGTTCGACGGTAGCGAAATGCTCTGCGACAAATGCGGGGCATTCTTTGGCGAGAATGCTGCTCCTGTCACCGTGTTTTGCCATAAGTGCGACGATCATTCTTATGATAACGCCGCCGCCGTTGGGGTGTATGAAAGGGCGATTGCGGCAACCGTCCTCAACTTAAAAGAACAGCCGATCTTGCCAATGCATCTGCGCGAGCTGATCCCGTCGGCGATCGAACGAAACGGTTTTGTCAGCGCTGACGTTATTATCCCGATCCCCTTATCAAAACAGCGACGGCTCGAACGCGGTTTTAATCAGGCTGAGGTCATCGCAAAAGAGATTTCGGGTGCGACAAACATCCCGGTCGATAAGGCTAGTCTCGCACGAAAACTCCACACGCCGATACACCGGGTCGGAATGGACAAGCGGGCGAGAGAACTAACAGTTCAGAATGCGTTTGAAGTATTGCGGCCAAAACTGATCGCGGGAAAGAAAATTTTATTGGTTGATGACGTTTTCACCTCAGGAGCGACCGCCTCATATTGCGCCAAAGCCGTAAGGAAAAACGGCGCGATCGAGGTAAACATCTTTACACTCGCCCGCGCCGTTATGACCTGACCAAAAAATGTTACGGTCTTTCGCGTAATCGAGTCGGTTTATCAGTATCTTCGCCCGGTCTGACTGCGGATGCGACAAGCTTTTCGATCGTTCCGCTTTGTCCAATGAGATATAATTCGCCCGACTGATCCTCGGCAAATCCGACAATACTTCGTCCTGAACTGAGGAGAACCGACTGTGTATTGTTATTCCACATTAAGATCTCGCCAGAACAATAATCTCCATAAATGTAACTCCCATTGGGAAAGGTTCTCTGCCGTCCGCGATAAACATAACCACCTGTTATTGAACACCGGGGGTTCCCGGCTCCAGAGCTGCTGTATTCAAATAGCGGAGGCAGATAATTTGTCGGAGTACATAGTCCCGGATCGTTATTGGTACAGTGTAGTCCTTCATAGACTCGCCAGCCATAGTTACCGCCGCGGGTAATAATATCAACCTCTTCCCATGAAAATTGCCCCACATCAGCTGCCCACAATTGCTGCCCGCCCCGACGGTCAAAGGAAAATCGATACGGATTTCGCATTCAGATCGCGTATATCTCATCCGCCCCAGTGATCCCAACATACGGATTATCGGGTGGAATATTGTATTGCGGCACCTGGCCTACCGGGACATTATTTACATCGATCCGTAAGATCTTTCCTAACAATGAATTAACATTCTGAGCATTATTAGAAGTGTCGTTTGAGCCGCCTCCATCTCCGGGCCCAGCATATAAGTATCCGTCAGGGCCGAAAGCAACGGTGCCGCCGTTGTGGTTCGACACGGGATGGGCGATGGTTAGGAGAATTTTTTCAGTCGGATCAGCTACATTCGGATTCGAAGTCGAGACCTGAAACTCGGAGATCTTGATCGCCCCGGCCGGAGAGTCGGCGGTGTAATAAACAAAAAAACGCCGATTGGTTCTGTACTGAGGGTGAAAAGCCAGACCCAAGAGACCTCGTTCGCCACCAGAGAGGACCGGGCCGGTTATATCGAGGAAAGTTGTTGGTGTGGTTGATCCGGGCTGAACCACTCTAATTAGACCACCCTGTTGGACGATAAATAACCGTTGGCTCCGATCTGTCGCACGCGTCATAAAAACGGGTGAACTAAGCCCAGTCGTAATAAACGGCTGGAGAGTGATCGCAGCCGGGCTCTCAGCTTGACCAAGCGAAACGTTAAAAAAGACACCGACCAAGAAAGCGAAGATGCCCAGACTTCCAATTCTATTCATAAAACCCCTCGTTAAAACTTTTTGAAACCGATAGTCCTATTCTAACGGTCGGCGGGCACAAACACAAGAAAATTATAGACGGTACTTTACATGCTTTTGCCTTAAATCTGCCTCCTCGGTATCCACGTTTTGAAGCCGCATTGTCACGTCAGCGGTCATATCCAAGTTTGAGTTGTCACCTTGCATCACTTGTCGATAACCCGCAGCCGCGATCATTGCCGCGTTGTCTGTCGACAGATGTTTTGATGGAAAAAAGACCGGCAGGCCAAGCCGATTTCCGGCGTCCTCCGCCGCAGATCTAAGGGCAAGATTACACGCCACACCACCGGCGACGATAAGAGTTTTTGGCTGTAATTCACTTGCCAATTTTTCGAGTGTACCCACCAATGCATGAACCACCGCTGCCTGAAAACTCGCCGCAAGATCTTTGATCTCTTGCGATGGCTCATCGCCATTGGTTGCTGAAGCTATGTTGTTCTCGCGAACGTACCTAGCAACGGCAGTCTTTAAGCCGCTAAAACTCAGGTCCGGACGGCCATCTGAGATCTTTGCTTTGGGAAATTTCACGCCGCTTTTATCGCCTTGCATGGCCAGCTTTTCGATGATCGGGCCGCCGGGATAACCTAGCCCCAGCATCTTTGCGACTTTGTCAAAAGCCTCTCCAGCCGCATCGTCGCGAGTTCGGGAGACGACCTTGTATTGCCCTTCTTCGGGGATGTGAAAGATATTCGTGTGCCCCCCCGAGACGATCAGGCCTAGAGCGGGATATACGACCGGCGGATTTTCGAACACCACCGAATACACGTGCCCCTCGATATGATTGACGCCGACGATCGGTATCCCGAGCGAGTACGCAAGCGATTTTGCGTAGCAAACACCGACCAGCAGAGACCCGATCAATCCCGGCCCCTGCGTTACTGCAATAGCGTCGATATTAGAAAGCGAAACTCCTGCTTGAGAGATCGCTGCAGCGACGATCGGCTCGATCTTTTCGAGATGCTCGCGTGACGCAAGCTCGGGCACGACGCCGCCCCATGGTTTGTGCATCTCGATCTGCGAGGCGATCACCGAAGACACGATCTCACGGCCATCACGGACCACCGCCGCAGCTGTCTCGTCGCACGAACTTTCGATGCCCAAAATAAGCATGTTTATAGAATATCAGATGGCGGGCGAGATTCGGATTCGGGGGTAGGGAGCGGGAAACAATCCGACGATGTCTAACACCTGACGGGACACCTCAATTCCCGTCGGAAAATGCTCAGCGAAATCAGCCCGCAGCCGCTCGGCGTCATTCGCAATGTAAGCATCAAACAGCTCCTGCGAATCCGCGTGATAACAGATGCGGTACTGCCCGCCGTTTTTAGCAAAGAACGCTGCGGCAAAGTATCCGGTGGCAAGCAATTCGGGAATGTGCCGCTTCGTCATATAGCTTTCATAGTCTGCGGCGAACTCGGCATCGACCGTTGCGGTGACCTCATAAATAAGCATTATCTCTCTCCCGTTCCGAAATGATTTAATTATGACTTAAGGGTAAGATATTACTCAAATCAATGAAAGACCGTCTCACAAAATCAGCCTATCTCAGCTACTTAAAATGCCCGCAAGAATTTTGGCTTGCTTACCACCAACCGGATCTTTTCGAGGAGAAAGACACGCTCGAATACACCCATCTGCGGCAACAAGGGTATGACGTTGAGTGGTTTGTGAAGCAACTCGCGAGCTTTCAGTCAGACGATACAAAGACCGTCGATTTCCAACGTGTTTTTCAAACCGAACATCTCTATGCGCGTAGTGATGTCGTCGTCACCGACAAGGCAACCGGTGCAGTGCAGATCTTTGAGATCAAAGGAGCAGCTTCAGTCAAAAAGGAACATTACGACGATGTTGCGTTTCAAAAACTGGCAGCAGAAAAGAGCGGCGTGGTCGTGTCAGCTTGTCACGTGATCACGATGAACGGGGAATACGTCCGAAATGGTGACATCGACCCGGAACAGCTTTTTGTGATAACGGATGTTACGGCTGAGGTTACCGAACGGATGTTGGAGACCGAGCATGAGTCGCAAGCAGCGATCGCATTTCTGGACACAGTTCCTGTTCCGTCGCTACTTGAGTATTGTGCTGATAACAAGCTCAGCTGCAAATTTATCGAATTGCATTTCCCCGGTCTGCCTGAATACACGGTCTTTGATATCGCGTTTCTCAAAAACGAGAAACGCCGCGAATTGCTGTCACAGGGCATCATCTCGATAACCGACGTTCCCGACGACTTTCCGCTTTCGGATAAGCAAAGGAAACAGGTTGCGGCTGCCAAATCGGGTGCGACTGTCATCGAACACGACGAGATCAAGAAACGGATGGACACGTGGGAGTATCCGCTCCACTTTCTCGATTACGAGACTTTTTCTTACGCAATACCGCAGTTTGACGGAGTTCGCCCATTTCAGCAGATGTGCTTTCAGTATTCGCTGCATACGATCGATGCACCATGCGGACAAGTGAGACACAGCGGCGAGTATCTGGCTCGAAATGGCGAACCAAATCCGCCGCTGAAAATGGCAGAAAGTCTAAAGCAAGCAATGTCCGGCGGGATCGGCACTGTCTTGGTCTGGTACGAAGCGTTCGAAAAAACGCGAAACACCGAGATGGCCGCGATGTTTCCCCAATTTGCACCGTTTTTCGAGGAGGTAAATGCAAAGACGGTCGATCTGATGAAGATCTTTGCCGACCGCCTTTACATCCACCCGGAGTTCAAAGGTCGTAGTTCGATCAAAAAGGTGCTGCCTGTCCTGTGCCCTGACTTAAGATATTCTGATCTTGGAATCAGCGAGGGTTTGACCGCGTCGATAAGTTGGTTTCACGCAGCGACCCGCGCGTCGATGATCGACGCGGAGCGGGAGAACATCTTCCAAAACCTGCTTGAGTATTGCGAGCTTGATACCAAGGCCATGGTCGAGATCTTTAATGTTCTCGCGTCTCTCTAGATACCGCCAAGCTTGACTTGCATGCACCTTTCGGTTTAATAATTGAGCGTTCGACCCAACAGATAAAATTCGGAGGAGACAAAAATGGGACGTAAAATTCTTGCTTGTATCGTGGCAATGATTATTTCAAGCGCAATAATTTGGATTGGTTGGATGATCAGCACGTCACTAGCCCCAAACACTCCGAACAATCTGGGCTCTTCATCGAACGAGGACCTTGCCAACTATACTGGTTCACTTCCAAGGATTTCCTATATGGCAGCGCTTATCGGATATATTCTCGCGTCTTTTGCGGGCGGGTTTATCGTCACTAAGATGAGCCGTCAAGTTTCCAAAGGTATCACTTTACCGATGATCGTAGGGACGATCCTTACGCTCGGCATGATCGCCAATATTATTATGCTGCCCGGCCAGCCTATTTGGTTCATCATCATCGCCTTGTTGATGTTCATCCCGGTAACTCTCTTTGGCCACCGCTTGGCGCGTTAGGGCTTCTTGCCTTCGTTCCATGTCGGTTTGAACGGCGAATTTATCAGCCACTGTACCGGTTTGATCATCGAATTGATCGACCGCGTCATGTGGCTAAAATCGATTGTCTTTACCTCATCGCTCGACTTGTGATAATCCGTGTGGAGCCCGAAACTTGAAACCGTATGTGCTATGATCCCTTGTCTCGCGAGTGTGAAATTATCTGAACGCTGGAAAAAATTCTGGTCAGGATGCGGGTCTTGCACCAATTTTGCACCTCGTTTCGCCAGTTCCGGCCCGAGATTTGAGCGTTCATAGCCTGTCAGCCATAGTTCTTCGGGCTTAACTTTCGGATCCGGACGGCCGATCATCTCAAACTGCAGGTTTGCCACAAACTTTTCTTTTGCAAACGGAAGATTGTCGGCAAAGTAGCGCGACCCGAAACCACCGGATTCCTCGCTGCCAAAACACACAAAATAGACCGTTCGTTTCGGTTTAGGCCCTCTGCCGAGTACACGGGCCAACTCCAATACCGCGACTGAACCCGACGCATCATCGTCCGCCCCGTTAAATATCTTGTCGTCATCCGCATTAGCCTCGCGAACACCAAGATGATCGAGGTGTGAGCTCAACACGATCACCTCGGCCCCAAGCGTTTTGTCGGCGCCGGTGATCTTGCCCATCGCGTTCCAAGTCTGCTGTTTCTTGACCGGTTCGAGCGTGCCGCCAAATCTAAACACTAGACCTTCTGCCTCACCAGAAAAACGTTCGGCTAAAGCACTACTAACAACGGCGATGATCGTCGGCTTGGCACTCGAACCATTAAATGAAGGCATCCGAGCCCCCATACTCGCCCAATTGGCTCGCATTGTCGGTGTTTCTTCGATCAAAACGATCGATGCTCCGGCCGTTAACAACGCCTGCGCCGCCTGCATTGCCGCACGCTGGTCCTGACCCTCTTTCGCACGCAATATTACGGTGGCACCGCTCCGGGGCTTTGCTGCGGGTTCGATTAAATGAAGATTACCCGTGACCGCCGCGTTGGTCGTTCGCAGAACAATGAACTCTTTCCCGTGAGTGAGAGTCTCATCGTAAATCTTTAACGTCGGAGCCTCAGCAAATGTCTGCCGCGAAATATCGACCGTCTGAACGAAGGTCGCCTTGCCGTCCGGCCCTATCTCACCCGCGGGTTCAAGCCCAAACTGCATAAACTGCGACCCGATATATTCAGCTGCGATCCGCTCAAACACTGTCCCGCTCCCACGCCCTTGCATCGCATCGCCGGCGAGAAAGTTCATCCCAGCCCGCACATTTCGCTCATCAATTACGGGGCCACTTGCCTTCTGCGCAAAACCCACAACATTCGCCGCGACCAAGATCGCTGCCAATAAACTAGATCGTTTTAGATAATTTCGTTTCATAAGTTGCGGTAGTAAACGTGAGAAACCGGCAATTTGTTTCTTCTGATTCGTGTTATTCGTGGCATTCGTGGCTAATTTATCTTGTAATACCGCCAGTTCGCCTTATAGTCCCTCGTCAGTTTCTGCTTCGTCAAAGCTGCCCGCGCCATCTCGACCGGTATCGGGCCTTCTTTCAAAATGGCATCGTGAAATTGTCTATCCGTCATCTTTTTCGAATCGACCAAGTCTCGGTGCATCTGGTGAAATTGCAGCCCGCCCATCATATAAGCCATCTGGTACAGCGGCCCGTAATCGCCGCTAAACGAACGCCTCACCTCCGCGAGAGCGTTGTCGCGTTCGTGGCCGACCTTGTTAACCAGCAGATCGACGCATTGCTCAGGCGTCCAATTGCCGAGGTGAAAGTTCAAGCTAAAGATAATGCGTGCCGCGCGGTGCGAACGCCAAAACAACGCACCGATCTTGTCCTCGGGAGTCTTATTAAACCCTCTCTCCCACAGCAGGAACTCCCAATACAACGCCCAGCCCTCGGTGTTAAATGGCGTCCGGAAATCTCCGCGATATGCGCGATGACGCTGTGCCATAAACCCTTGCAAGTGATGTCCCGGTATTAGCTCGTGATGTGTCACGGCTCGGGCAAAATGCGGATTGTTGCCACGCATCGACATCATTTTTTGTTCGTGTGTCATGCCGTCGGTCGGATACGACACGAGTATCGTCTCACCGCCGAGGAAAAACGGAGCGACCAATTGCCGTTCGGGCGTCATCATCTCCATTCGCCACCCGTCGCGGGCGATCTTTGGCACGGTGACGAGGTCGTTCTTTTCCATGTATTCGATCGCTTCGTATGCGAGTTTCTTGATCAGCTCGGGCTGTTTGCCGGGTTCGACATATTTTTGCTTGACAGCTTCGATCGCCTTCATATAATCGTCGCCGTGGCCCATCTCACGCGAAGCTTTCTTAAACTCGGTGATGCACCACTCAAATTCCTTATTCGCGATCTCGATCAGCTCCTCGGGCGTGTACGGGATCATTTCGAACTCAAGTTCCTGGATCAACGCTTCCCTGCCGATCGGGTCGCCGATGATCGTCGTCCGGTCGTCCGCCGCGATGCCGACAAGCCTCGAAGTGATAAACGCCTGATATTTCCCAAGAGCATCGTCCGCCGCCTTATACGGCGACTCGCACCACCAAGTGAACGTCGGGTCGTACAAATTGTGATAGCCGTACCAACGCCGCAGCACATTTCGCAGCTCACCGACGGTCCGTGCAGCACGATTGGCGACCGTGCGTTTTGGCTTCGCACCGGACTCGGCCGCTCTTTGTGTATCGGCGATCTGCTTCGTTAGGTCATTGAGCAACGCCGCCGACTTTGCCGCATCTATCGGAGCTAGCTGTCGCCGCGAATCTTCAAGATCGCTGATCGTCGCCGCAAAAGGCATCAGCGACGCCATCTCGGCACGCTGTGCGTCGTAGCGCCCAAGCTCTTTTTGCTCATGGTCGAGATAATTGCGAAAAAGCACATAATCGACCTGCTCATCGTGGTTGAGCGCGTCAAAATTGAGCCCCGCCAACATCGCCAACCCGTCGGCATAATGCTGTCTAAACCTCGCCGACCGTTTCGCCGACGTCCCCGCCGAATAAAACCGGTTCAGTATCCCCACATCCGAATCAAACCGCTCGATCACCCCACGCAGCCGCGACGGCGGATCGTTATGCCCCGCCAGCTCGTCCTTGACCGTCTGAGTTAAGACGGTTTGGCCGATGATCGAAAGAATGAAGACCAGACCCGCAATACGACGCATGAGTTTTTTCATAGGAAAATCCTTTTTTGAATTGTGACGAAGAGTATTCTAAATCAAAGCCTTGTCTAACGATAACCATCGTCGTTGAAATCCTCTGGAATGTTCGTGCTAAAACAACCCGCTTAAGTGCGGTAGCATACCAACGCACGGGTATTATATTGCTATAGTTGAGGCGAGCATAAAGCCAATAGAACGGATTCTCACAGCTTCCGTCATCGAATTTCCGGTAATAATTCGTCGCAAGGGGAAATATGAGTCGTACGCAATTCATCTCACAAATAAGTTTTCTTTCGATCATATTCACGTCTTTTATACCGATCTTTTCGCAGACGGATGTTGATAGAAAAGGCTTAACCGCGGCCGATGCGAGCGGCGAGACCATTACGGTCACGACCCTTGAAGACGTTTCGGATTTTACGGGCGTTCGGCAAGTTGGCAATTTACCCGGGCCGGATGGCCGAATCAGTTTTCGCGAGGCGGTCACCGCAGCGAATAATACACCGGGTCCGCAGACCATTGCTTTTGCTATACCGACCTCTGAGTTTTGGCTGATCACTAACACCGCTTTGATCAAGGTCGAACGCGGTCCGTTCTTTCTCGAAGACGACGCGACCACGGTCGATTTCTCGACCCAGACCACCAACATCGGCGACACAAATCCAACCGGCCCTGACGTCGGCATGTACGGCCTCGAGGCAAACGGCTGGGGAATCGCCGCCATCTATATGAACGGCGACAACTGTGTCATCAAGGGTTTGGGCGATGTCTATCAGCGCGGGTACGCGGCGCGGATCGTCGGTAACAATAATCGGGTGATCGGCTGCGACATTCAGGGGCCGCTGCACGCGGCCGTAATGATCGGCAGCTATATTGGTTCGCTTCCGCCCACCGGCAATTTAATAGGCGGGACAGCCACGGGCGAAGGAAACATTTTGTCAGGGATCCGGATCAACGGCCCGGCGAACCAGACTACCGTACTTGGTAATTTAGTGACCAACGGCCTTTACGTCCAAGGAGCGACACAGTACGGGGTCGAAGTGCACAACACCCGCATCGGCGGGCCGACCCCGGCCGAACGCAACGTGATCTCAGGTAATGGCCGTTTTGGCGAAGAAGGTTTTCCGACAGGTACGCAATTGAGCGTCGGCGACGCCAACGACACGATCGTCGAGGGTAACTATATCGGCACCACCGCCGATGGTATGGCGGCGTGGCCCAATCAGACGGGCCCGACCGGCCTTTCCGTCTATGATTCGCGCCGAACCACCGTCCGGGGCAATCTGATCGCGGGGCTCCGGGTTGTCGGCAGAAACCATTATGCCGGGCAGATCTTTGGCAAAGCGATCGACCTCGGCGGTTCGCCAACTACCTCAGTCAATGCCCTTGTCGAGCGCAACACTATCGGGCTTGCGGCGGACGGCGTTACGCCGATCCTCACGCGGTCGGGGATAACGGTCACAAATAATTCGCCCTCGGGAAGTGCTCCCGGCGGCACGCGAGTACTGTCAAATCACATCGCCTTTGTCGAGAGGAACGGCATCGTTGTCGAAAGCCTCGCCAACGGCATCACCATCTCGGGGAATTCCATTCACGATTCGGGGCTGCTCGGGATAGATCTATTTGCTAACTCCGGCGGCCTGGGCGTCACGCCCAACGACCCTGGCGACGGCGATACAGGTGCCAACGGTTTGCAAAACTTCCCTGTGCTCATCTCAGCAGCGACGACCGGTTCGTCGGTCACGGTCGAGGGCACGCTCGACTCGGTGCCGTCGGAGCAGTTTACGGTAGAGTTTTTCGCAAGTCCCGCGTGCGATCCGTCTGGGTATGGCGAAGGTGCCCTGTTCCTCGGCTCGGCGCTCGTGACGACCGACGCAGCCGGACGCGCCACGTTCACGCGAAGCCTGCCCGGCAATGCACCGGCCGGCTGGGCGGCCACCGCAACCGCCACCCGCATATTGACCGGCGACACATCCGAGTTCTCAGCCTGCGCGCCGTTCGCCCAGGCCTCCGGCATCAGTATCTCCGGCAGAGTATTAACACCCGAAGGCCGAGCGATCCGCGATGCGACTGTAACGCTTACCAATTCCCAAGGCTCGCGCTGGACCGCAACCGTGTTCGGGAGGGGAAATTATAAGTTTACCGGGATACCGTCAGGCGAGATGTACACGTTCACCGTCGAATCAGCACGCTACCGGTTTACGCCCCAGCAAATGATGCTCACCGAGAACGTTACGGATATGAATTTGATTGGTAGCTTGAATCGAATGTCACGGAGATAACACGCACAATAGGTCGCACGTAGATAGAGAAGACTTCGCATCGGCGAAGTGTTTCCTAATCACATTCTCAATTCGCGATTTGGCCTTTCGAATATAGGTGGTCCCTACAGGGTTGACAACAAAGTCTGGTCCACCTTGGTCCACCTGGTCCGGACCGGACCAAAAAAAAACTAC
>JBGTII010000236.1:0-5943 GCA_041745735.1 Pyrinomonadaceae bacterium
CGAATTTCTCTGTGACCTCTGTGTTCTCTGTGGCTTAGAATTAATATTAAGATTTGAAACTGATATTTAACGCAAAAGATTATGTCAAACATTCCTGAAAATTTACGCTATAGCAAAGACCACGAGTGGATCGGAGTTGATGGCGATATTGCAACGGTCGGCATTACGGACTACGCACAGCATTCGCTTGGCGATGTCGTGTATATAGATATGCCGCGTGTCGGCGATAAATTTAGTGCCCACGAGGCTTTTGGTTCGGTCGAATCGGTCAAAGCCGTGAGCGAGATCTTTTTGCCGATCGCCGGCGAGATATCCGAGGTCAACGACGGCCTCAACGACACGCCCGAATCCGTCAATCACGACCCATACACAGACGGCTGGATGGTCAAGATCAAAATGGATAACCCTGGCGAAGCCGACGGCATGCTGTCAGCCGCCGAGTACGAAGAATATTTAGAAGCTAGTGCATAATGCTCAAAGCACAATGCACAATTTCCGGAGGGTTCGGGGTTTTGTATTCTGCATTTTGCATTGTGCGTTCTGCATTGGTAATTAGATGAGATACATACCCAATTCCCCCGAAGAGCGTGAAGAGATGCTGGCCGTGGTCGGCCTCAAAAACGCGGAAGAGCTTTTTCGATCGATACCAAAAGAGGTCCAGCTCGGACGCCCGCTAAATGTCACCGACCCGCTTGCCGAAAGCGAGGTCATCGCCGCCATGGAAACGATGGCCGCAAAGAATACGGCGTCTACAAAACCGTCGTTTCTCGGTGCTGGCGTTTACTCGCACTTTTCGCCGACGGTCGTCGATCACCTGATCCAGCGAAGCGAGTTTTTCACCAGCTACACGCCATATCAGCCCGAGATATCACAGGGAACGTTGCAATACATTTTCGAATTTCAAACACTCGTCTGCCAACTCACCGGCATGGAGGTCGCAAACGCGTCTATGTACGATGGCTCGACCGCGATGGCCGAGGCGTATCTGATGGCTCAGCGTGTGACGCGACGAGACAAGATCGTCGTTGCTGCAAGCGTCCATCCCGAGTATCGCGAGGTAGCCCGCACGTACACTCAGCACGGCGACGCGGATATTATTACCGTAAATTTTGACGAGGGAACCGGCCGCCTCAGTGACCTGTCGGCACTCGATGACACGACCGCAGCTCTGGTCGTGCAATCGCCGAATTTCTTTGGCTGTGTCGAGGATCTCACTGCTTTGGCCGAAGCCGCTCACGCCGTCGGAGCCTTGTTCGTCGTAGTCGTGACCGAAGCAATTTCATTTGGCCTGCTCAAATCCCCCGGCGAATGCGGAGCCGACATCGTCGTTGGCGAAGGCCAGTCGTGGGGCGTGCCGATGTCATTTGGCGGCCCGCATGTGGGACTGTTTGCGACGCAGGAAAAATTTGTTCGTCAAATGCCGGGGCGTCTGTGCGGCGTGGCTTACGACAAGAACGGCAATCGTGGTTTCGTCCTGACGCTATCAACCCGCGAGCAGCACATCCGCCGCGAAAAAGCGACGTCGAACATCTGCACGAATCAGGGGTTGATTGCGTTGGCTGCGACAATATATATGGAGACGATGGGCAAAAAAGGCTTGCAAGAGGTCGCAATGCAAAACGCTCAGAAAACGGCTTATGCGGCAAAACAGATCGCTGGCCTTGAGGGTTATCAGATAGCATTCTCCGCCCCGACATTTAACGAATTTGTCGTTCGTTGCCCTTGTCCTGCATCAGCAATACTTGAAAAAGTGCGACTCGTAGATGGCATTATCGGCGGCTTAGCATTGTCGAAATATTACGACGGACACGAGAACGATTTTCTCGTCTGCGTGACCGAGACGAACTCGCGAGAGCAGATCGATTCGCTTGTTTCGTCACTAGCGGGGTAATGGAAAATCCGGTCTACAACTTGAGCGAAGGCTTGATCTGTTTTCTTCCGGTTTTCCTGATCATTAGCTTTCTCGCCGCGGCTTTACTTTGGAATAGCTGGCCTGACAAGAAAAAGGACGTCGACGAGAAAGAATAAATGATTTTCGGTGCGACGGAAATTTTGATCTGCATCGTGCCAGTATTTTTGGTGATCGCCGTCATCGGCGGGACACTGGTGTTGAGAAATCGAAAGAAGGGAGAAGATGAATGACAATTCGAAATGACATCGACCGCCGAAGTTTTCTCTCCTTTGCGGGCAAAGGCCTCGGGCTTGCCGCACTCACTTCGGCGACCGTCGGTTCGCTTTTTAACCAAGTCGTCGCGGCGGGAAAACATATCGAGCACCTCTCGCCTGTCGAGGCTGCGATGGATGAAGATTATTGGGCCGCGATACAACAATCCTTTTCCGTAACGCGCGGCATCGTCAATCTCAATAACGGCGGCGTTTCGCCGAGCCCGCGTATGGTCACCGAGGCGTTTGTACGCTACACCTGGCAGCAAGAGGACGCGACCGCCTATACGATGTGGCGGATACTCGAACCGCAATCAGAGACTGTTCGCACCGGTCTGGCCGAAGTCTTTGGCTGCTCACCTGAGGAGATCGCGATCACGCGAAATGCGTCCGAGTCACTCGAGATCCTTTTGATGGGCATGGACTTTAAGGCAGGCGACGAGATCCTCACAACGACGCAAGATTATCCGCGAATGATAACGACGCTCAAACAGCGTGAATTACGCGAGGGGCTAAAGCTCAATCTCATCAAAATCCCGCTTGCACCAAAAAACGTCGACGACATCGCTGCGGCGTTCGAACGTGCGGTCACGCCAAAGACAAAACTCATTCTCGTTTCGCACCAAATAAATCTGACGGGCCAAATATTGCCCGTCAAGAAAATTTGCGATATGGCACGTTCAAAAGGGATCGAGACGATAGTTGACGGAGCCCATGCGTTTGCCCAGTTCGATTTCAAACGCGACGATCTCGGCTGCGATTATTACGGCACCTCGCTGCACAAATGGATCTACGCTCCAAAGGGTACGGGGATGCTCTACGTCAAAAAAGACAAGATCGCCAGAGTCTGGGCGTTGATGGCAGCGGAGGATAAAAACAAAAACGACATCCGCAAATTCGAAGAGATCGGCACGCACTCGGCGGCAATGCGGCTAGCGATCGGCGAGGCAGTTTTGTTTCACAACGCCATCGGCGGCAAACGCAAAGAGGAACGTCTGCGTTACCTGTCGCGATATTGGATGAACAAGCTCAAGGACGTGCCAAAGGTCGGATTTAACACGTCGTTCGACCCAAAACAGTCCTGTGCCCTAGCCAATTTTAAGATCGACGGCATCGATCCGGTCGAGATCGGCAATTATCTGATGGGTAAGCACCACATTTTTACGACACCGATCGTCCACGACGAATTCACCGGCATCCGCATCACGCCAAATGTTTACACTACACTTTGGGAACTCGACCGGTTTTGCAACATCGTCGAGGATATAGCGAGAAAAGGATTGCCGAAAGCATAAGTTTTTATGAGCATTAATAAGGTTACACAGCACCCGACGCAGAATGAGTCGTTGATATTTGAGCGGTCGCAGACCGGGCGTGTCGGTTATCGTTTGCCGAAGCTGGACGTGCCTGAAACGGCCGATGTCATTCCGGCGGAACTTCGCCGCAGCGACGATCTCGACGGCGTGCCTGAGGTTTCTGAGGTCGATGTGATCCGTCATTTTACGCGAATCTCGACCTGGAATTACTCGATCGACCTCGGTATGTATCCGCTGGGCTCGTGCACGATGAAATACAACTCGCGGCTTAACGAAAAGGTCGCCCGGATCGGCGGTTTTGCAGGGTTGCATCCGCTTGCACCTGAGGTGGAGTCGCAAGGTGCTTTGGAGCTGATCTATAAACTGCAAGAGGATCTCGCAGAAATTACGGGTTTGCCGGTTGTTTCCCTACAGCCCGCAGCGGGAGCACAGGGCGAGATGACCGGCGTAATGCTCATCCGCGCTTTTCTCGACCAGCGTGACGGCGAAGCTTCAAAGGACCGTCGCGTGATGCTCATTCCTGATTCGGCACACGGTACAAATCCCGCGTCCGCTGCGACGTCGGGTTTTACGGTAAAGACGATCCGCTCGACATCTGAGGGCATTACGGATATGGATCACCTTCGCGAACTGTGTGCCGAGGGCGGCGTCGCGGGTGTGATGTTCACCAACCCAAACACGGTCGGCATTTTTGAACGCAACATCAAAGAGATCTGCGAGGTCATTCACGAGGCGGGCGGCCTGGTCTATATGGACGGCGCCAATATGAACGCCCTCGTCGGCGTTGCCCGACCCGGGGATATGGGCGTTGATGTCATCCATCTCAATCTGCACAAAACTTTCTCAACCCCGCACGGTGGCGGCGGCCCCGGCTGTGGTCCGTGCCTGGGTACGGCAGAGCTTGCTCCGTTTTTACCAACGCCAAGAATCGAAAAAGACGGTGACACGTATCGGTTGAACTACAATGTTCCAACGAGTATCGGCCGCGTCAAAGCGTTTTTCGGCAACTTCGGCATGATGGTGCGGGCGTTGTCATATATCTACACGCACGGCAACGACGGCCTCAAAGAGGCGACCGAGGCGGCGGTGCTCAATGCACGCTATGTCTCAAATGCTCTTGCCGCGACCTATGACAAGCCGTTCGAATCAGACTGTATGCACGAGGCGATCTTTTCGCATAAGAACCAATCGAAGAAAGGCGTGGTCACGCTCGATATCGCCAAGCGTTTGATCGATTACGGCTTTCATCCGATGACGGTTTACTTCCCGCTTGTGGTCGAAGGTGCAATGCTTATCGAGCCGACCGAATCGGTCGGGCGTGCCGATCTCGATGCGTTTATCGAGGCAATGATCGACATCGACCGCGAAGCTCACGAGGACCCCGCACTCGTCATCAACGCCCCGCATTCGACCCGTATCGGACGCCTCGACGAAGCAACCGCCGCGAGAAAGCCTGTGCTTCGCTGGCGGGAAAATATGGAATCGACGGCGAAAGCCGCATAGGAGAAATATGAAGATCAGAATTTTGCTATCAGTTTTACTCACCGTTACGGTGTTGAGCCTCGCGGCGGTCACATCCGCCGACGGCGTCACAAAACGCATTAAATTTGCCAAGGGCAAGCATTCGGCGACGGTGTCGAACAGTGTTATTCGCGGCGAAGTTGACACTTACATTGCCGGCGGCGGTGCCGCACAGACAATGACCGTCAAGGTCACCGCGCTCGAGGACAACGCCGCTTTTCAGATCGAGGGGCCCGACGGCGAATATCTCGACGGTGGCGGTGAAACGGATGACGCGACGAACTTTAGCGGCCAGCTTCCTGTTAAAGGCGATTACAAGATAATCGTCGGCGGCACGCACGGAAACGCTACATACAAGCTGACGGTCATGATCAAATAGTCTCGTCCTCACTTAGTATTTGATATTTAGCCGTGAGAATATCGCTCGCGGCTTTTTTATGAGGTCAAACCTGTCCACTACAACTAAAAACCTCCGCAAGGTCATGATAGGCCTTTGGCTCACGGTCATTGTTGTTTGTGTCGGATATTATCTCGCAAACCCGTCAGCGTTTACGGCTGAGACAATCGCGGCGTTTCTTGAGCGTTTTCAAGGTGCAATCTGGCTTGTCTATCTGATATTTTCGATTCTTCGCGGGATAACGCTATTGCCCAGTACGCCGCTTGTTCTGGCGGGCACGATGCTCTTCCCCGGCCAGCCGTGGGCCGTGCTTGGGGTTTCAATGACGGGCATATTGCTCTCGTCGACGATGATCTATTATTTTTCGGAATATCTCGGTTTTAACGAATATTTCGAAAACCATAAACCCGAGCTGACGCATAAGATCAAAGCAAAGCTGGAGCATCCGCTCGGCTTTCTATTCGTTACGGGCTGGGCATTTTTTCCACTAGTCCCGACCGATCTTGTGTGCTACATTGCGGGTACAACAAAGATGAATTTTGCAAA
>JBGTII010000237.1:0-2232 GCA_041745735.1 Pyrinomonadaceae bacterium
GAGCTGCCGACGAGCGTTGCCTGGTCGATACCGACCGCCTTCATCAAATCCAGAACCATCCGCGCTTGTGCCTTTATCGTGTATTCAAAATCCCGTGGCTTGGCTGAGTATCCGAAACCCACCAGGTCGACTGCAACGACGTAAAACCCAGCGTCTGCCAGCTGCGGGGCTGTTGTATTCCAGACATATGTTGACGCCGTATAGCCATGAATCAACACCATCGCCGGGTTGGCTATGTCGCCAAACGATTGATAGTGAATCCGTACGCCGCCAATGTCGATGAATTTGGATTTATCCGAATGCGGAACGAAACTCGCAACATCATCCCAATTGACCCCGGCCACACGCGTCAACAGCTTGACCGCTGCCGCCACGGCGACACCTGCGCCGACCGCTAATGCGAGATTTCGCTTTCTCATAGGCTCGTCGTCATTCTATATCAGAACGATTTTGGGCCGAAGCAGTTTCTCCGCCTCGCTGTAAGTGCCGATGGCGATCAAGCCGCCCGCGTCGTCAATCATTCGAACAGCCGCACCGTGGTCGTAAGACTCGGTGAAGGTTCTGGTAGTCAATCCATTTTTTATCGCCGTCACACGCTCCGGCTGCAAATAAAACTCGGGAAGATGCGAGACTCCGTCCGTCATTTGACGCATGCGAGATGCGGGATCGTTAAGCTCCGCAAGGTCGTTGAGCGTGATGCTTTCCGAGATTGTAAATCTCCCGGCGGCCGTTCGTCGGAGCTCGGTCAGATGCGCTCCCACACCAACGGCTCGGCCGATGTCACTCGCCAGGGTTCTGACGTAGGTTCCGGCGGTGCAGGTGACACGCATGGTCCGCTCACAACCCTCGCCCGCCAAAATTTCGAGCTGGTCTACGCGGATTTTTACTTTTTTCCGCTCGATTACTTCGCCGCGACGTGCGTGCTCGTACAGTTTCTTTCCCGCCACCTTCTTTGCAGAAAACATCGGGGGAATTTGTTCGATCTCTCCGCGAAAATTTACCAAAACGCTGTTCCAATTAACGCCGGCCAGCACCTCAGATATCTCTTCATTCCGCAATCCGCATTCCGCAATCCGCGATCCCATGCGGTCGCCCGTATCAGTCTCCGAGCCGAATCGAACCACGGCTTCATACGATTTAACATCCTTATCCAAAAACTGAGCGAGCCGCGTCGCCTGACCAACCAGAACGACCATCACACCTGTGGCAAACGGATCGAGCGTACCCGTGTGGCCGACACGCTTCGTTTTCAGAATACGACGAACACGCGCAACCACGTCGTGAGACGTAATGCCCGCCGGTTTGTCGATAATGAGAATACCGTCCACACAGTGATTATCAAGCCGACACTCGGCCTAAGACTAATTGACCAACGGAGAATGTAGAATGAAACCGTGTGGCGAAAGACATTTCGACAGGGCATTGTAGGCGAACGTGTCGTCAAAGACCGAGAACGTTCACGGGCGCGTACCATGAATCGCGCCGTGCGCCTGCTTGCCGCTAAGCCGCGTTCGGTCGCTGAGCTGCGCGAGCGACTGCTTGAAAAATTATGGACAGATGAAGAGATCGTCGACGCCGTCATCGATAAGCTCAAGGAGTATAAATATCTCGATGACGATCAATACGCGCGTGACCTTGCCATGTCACGGCTGAGGCAGAAGCCGCAAGGCCGCCGGCGGCTAGAGCAGACAATGTCGCAGAAGAAACTGGATAAGGAAACCCGAGAGGCGGCGGTCGCCGAGGCCTTTGAAAAGCTTCCCGAGGCCGATCTGATCGACCTTGCGATCGCAAAACGCTTAAGAATGAAAGGTGTACCTTCAACCCGCGACGACAAGAAGAAATTTTACGACCATCTGCTGCGTCAGGGATTTGGCTTCGACCTTATTCGCGAAAAGATGTCGGTGGATCTGTCCGCCAACGAAAATGAATGACTCGTAACTCGATTAATCCCGAATCCAATCTTCCCTTGTATGCGAAATCAATTTCATAGGCAAAGGCCTAAAAACGAACAAGGGAGATACAACAATGAAATTATTTTTGGGAATGATCGTATTAACACTGTCCGCGATGGGCGCTTCGGCCCAGGGCACAATGATGATGAAATCGCCGGACGGCAATCCGATGGTTGGCGGCGCGGCGATGTATAAGAACAAGAACATCGTCGAGAACGCGATGAATTCGAAGGATCATACTACGCTTGTTGCAGCAGTCGCGGCGGCCGGCCTGGTCGAT
>JBGTII010000238.1:0-4418 GCA_041745735.1 Pyrinomonadaceae bacterium
GCCCAAAGCGGTGCCTGTGCCTGCACCCGTTTATACGCAGCCCACAACAGTCGATGCCGATCGCGTGCCAGTTTCTTTGTCAGACGAACGCGATAAGGCTATCTCAGACGGTGGTTTCTACGTAACAGTTATCGAAGAAAAAAATGCCGGCCAGCGTAGTGCACTGCTTCTCGGGTCGACCGTTTTTATTCTCATACTTGCTCTTGGTTCGACGGTTTTCTCACTTTTCCAGAAAGATATCGGTATCGGAGCCATCGGTGACGAAAATTCGCTTGCGAGCCTGATCGACGAAGTGCCCATGATCACGGAAGAAGAGAAACAACAGGAAAAAGATAAAAATGCCGGTGGCGGTGGCGGTGGCGGCCGTGAAGAAGAGGAAACGACGAAGGGCGACCTAGCTAACCAGACACAAAACCCGCAACGTCCGCCTCAGGCAATACCCCGCATGGAGAACCCATCGCTTGTTTTGCCGCCAGCCTCGACGCAAGGCAACAAAACATTCGAACAAAAGTACGATCGATTTGGCGATCCGAACGGCAGGTTTACCAATTTTAATAATGGTACTGGATCTGGCGGCGGCCAGGGCAGCGGCAGCGGAACCGGCCAGGGCAGTGGTGTTGGAACCGGTGCCGGATCAGGAAGCGGTTCGGGATATGGCAGCGGTCTAGGCAACGGTAACGGATCAGGGACTGGCTCTGGTGATGAAGGTGGTCCGCCTCCGAGGCCGGTCGGCGTGACGCAGGGTATCAAAATACTCTCAAAACCGCGTCCGGGCTATACAGATTCTGCTCGTCAAAACAACATTACGGGAACCGTGATACTTCGAGTTACGTTTCTCGCGTCGGGACAGGTCGGTAGTATCTCGCCGGTCAAAGGGTTAGGGAACGGATTGACCGAACAGGCTATCGCTGCGGCACGGCGGATCAATTTTGAACCGGCCAAGACCAACGGCGTACCGCAGTCTGTAACTAAGCAGATCGAATATACATTCTCGATCTACTAAAAATAGTTCAACTTAAAATTAAAAAGCGAGCCTTTCGAGGCTCGTTTTTTTTGTTCGTGCTAGATAAAGACAATTGATTGCGAGTTCGGTATCTCAAACCGTTTGCGGCAACGGATATTGCTACACATCAGCATATCGTCAACGCGGACCATGTAGTCTCGGGATTTGGAAAACTGAGCCCGATCTTGCTCGTTGCGGGTGTTGACGTTCTTTTTCTTTGTCCGCTTTAGCCAGCGAACGTCGTAATCCGCACGTTCACGGCAATGCGGGCACGAAAAGCTCGCCTTTTTAACCTCTTGCCGCTCATTGAATATATCTCTTTCGTTCATGGAGCTATTATAACCGCTGTTGCGGCCTTGCGTCAGGCTTTTTATTTGAGTTTTCTTAGATACTCAAAGCTGAATATCCCGGTGTCGTGATTGTCGGAGAATACAAAATTCAACGCATACCTGCCGACGATCGACATCGCCGTAAAAGTCAGGTTGTCGCTAACCTGCTGCTCGTCGAGTATCTTTTCGCCCGTCCATTCGTCGCGGCAGCTTGCGCAAGGGCACACGCGTCGCAGTTCGGCGGCGGTATATTTTGACTCAGTGTCGTCCGACCATTGAATCGACAGGCGGCTGTCCGATTCTTCGACAATTTGCAGGGGCTGTATCATTTGAGGTGTTTGGCGATCTCGTCTGGATCGATGCCGTAGTGGGTCGCGTGATAGATAGGTTTACCGTCTTTTAAGACGAACGCTTGCGGCGAAGCATGGCGTATCCCAAGCCGTTCAACGACGGCGTTTGAAACGTCGCGGTCGTGCTGTACGACGAGGATGTTGATCTCGCCGTCTATCTCATTAAGTTGTTCGAGAATGTGTGCACTGATCCCACATGTATCGCTGTGTTTGAAAATAAACACGGGTCTTTCCGCCGAAGCGGCAATAAGCGCATCGAGCTTTTCGATGGTATCCAGGTTTATATAAGTTGGCGGCATTTTATTGTAATTGCGGGGCGTTGGGGTTACGGGGAAAGACCTTGCGATACGCGACGACGTTTGTAGCGGTGATGATCGGGATCATTAGGTAAAGACCGACGCAGAACGCGAGTTCGCCCACGAGAGCCATCAGGAAATTTAACCCGATCAGGCCGCCAATACCGGGAATATTTTTCATCACGGCACGGGCACTCAGCTTGACGGAATCCCAACTCGAAATACCGCGATCGACTATCAGCGGAAAGCAAAATATCAACAGCGAATGAAGGCAGACCATTATCACGGCCACGATGATGTCAATAATAAATCCGACAATGAACGTGCCGAGAATTATGCCCCCGTCGGCTTTATTACCCATTATCGCCGCAGTGATGATCGGCAGATAAATCGTGACGAACAGAATTATTATCCAAATCACCATCGGTACGACTATGAGAACGGTGACGAGCAGGCTCGGCCAAAAAAACTTAAAGCCGACCCACAGATCGTCGATCGATGCTTTGCCGCGGCCGTCGATCACCCGTAGATACGCATGGAAAATGCCGCAGATCATTGCCCCGATAAGGATGTACATCGAGATGCCGCCAATCATCGCACCGACGATCGAGATAGCGAACAAGATCCAATAGTCGGCCTTGATCAGTTCCCAAGCCTCTTTTGCACATTCGATAGGGTGTATTTGTCCCGTCGTAAATTCGTTCATCTCTCTAGCCCTCGTAGATTCTGTCGAGATAATCGGTGACCATTCGGTCGCTTGAAAATTGTGGGGTAAGTGTCGCGATCGAGTTTTTCATCCGGCGGATCCACTCGGTCGGCAGGCCGCTGTCGTCATGCGAATAATAAGCAGGGATAACCTGAGTCTCAAGGGTCGAATACAAAGATTCGGCGTCGCTTGCATCCATTGCTTCGTCCGATCCGTCCGACAGATCGCCGATCTCAAAGCCATTCTCGCCGTTGTAGCCCTCGATCCACCAGCCGTCGAGTATCGAAAAATTCAAGGCTCCGTTCATCGCCGCTTTCATCCCGCTCGTGCCGCTTGCTTCCATCGGGCGACGCGGGACGTTCATCCAGACATCGACGCCCTGCACGAGATATCGAGCGACCTCTTGGTCGTAATCCTCGATAAATACAGCGCGACGTTGCCAGTTCGAGTCGTGATTGATGCTCATCAGCTCTTGCAAGATCGTTTTGGCGGTGCGATCCTGCGGATGGGCCTTGCCCGCAAAGACAAACTGCACCGGCCTTTGTGCGTCATCGACCATCTTGAGCAGTCGCGGCAGATCGGAAAACAGCAAGTCCCAACGTTTGTAAGCGGCAACGCGACGAGCAAAGCCAATGGTCAGCACATCGCGTGAAAACAGTCCGCGAGTGTTTTCGTTCTCGTGGATAGTCTCTAGATCACCCGCATTCTTTGCGGCCGTCCGCTCGCGGATATATGCGATGAGCAGAGCCTTGAGATCTTGATGGGCGTTCCAGATGGCGGCATCTGAGATCGCATTTATCGCCTGCTCCCAGTCTCCGGCCCGCCGGACGATTTCATGCCAGTTTTCGCCAATCGTTTTTGTAAAAAGATCCTGAAATAGCGGAGCGACCCATGTCGGGGCGTGAACGCCATTTGTCACCGATGTGATCGGCACCGCTCCGGCATCAGCAAGATCAGGAAACATCTTTAGCCACAACTCGCGCGAAACTTCGCCGTGCTTTTCACTGACACCATTGGCCGAACGGCACATACGGATAGCGAGCGGCGTCATGCCGAAATATTCGGTGTTGTCGGCGAGATTTGCGCGGCCGAGAGCCAGAAATTCGTTGCTGGTTATCTTAAGCGACGCGATATACTCATCACTAAAACATTCGCTCAAAACTTGCGGCGGAAACGAATCATTTCCGGCCGAAACCGGCGTGTGGGTTGTAAAAACGCACTGCGAGCGCACCTGTTCGACGGCACCGGCGAACGACGCGTCGGGATTTGATTCTAGATATTCTTTAGCGAGTTCAAGCGTCGAAAACGCGGCGTGGCCTTCGTTCAGGTGAAATACCGATGGCGAGATTCCAAGCTTTCTCAACAAGCGGACACCGCCGATACCCAAAACTTTTTCCTGAACAATACGCGTCTCAACATCACCGCCGTACAGATGGCCGGTTATCAATCGGTCAACCTCACTGTTTGTGGAAACATTTGTATCGAGCAGATATAGCGAGTTACGCCCGACGCTGGCAAGCCACGCCTGAGCGACGACTTCGCGGCCGCGTATGTGAACAGAGACGGTGATCCGATTTCCGTCCCCATCAACGACCGGCGTCAAGGCGAGCTCGCTCTCAAATACGTCGTTATACGATTCTTGCTGCCAGCCGTCGTGGCTGATCTTTTGGCGAAAATAGCCAAAACGGTAAAGCAAGCCGACCGCAGACAGCGGCAGATCGAGATCGCTTGCCG
>JBGTII010000239.1:0-3479 GCA_041745735.1 Pyrinomonadaceae bacterium
CAACGAGATCAATAAGGACAAGGGGCCCATGCCGTCGTTTGGCCTTATTACGGATGCTGCGATCGCTGCTTATTGGGGGGAGAAAGGAATAGCCGGACAAACAACTCACGAAGCTGAGTTTAATAATTTTTTGAATGCGAAGATGGAGGTCCTCAAAGCGGGCAATCCCGAAATGAAAGATCGCGAGATCTCTGAGAACGAAAGAAATCAATCTAGGGATATCTTTGCCAAGACGCGCATCTATCTTGCAGAGTACGAGCGCAAAATGAAGTCGGGTGAATTGTCTAGAGAATTTATCGACAGGGTAAATCTTCAGGTCAAGCTGCAACAGGCTCAATTTCTGTCTCGTCTTTACACAGAAAAGTTTGCCGATAGGACAGAAGCAAGTGACGTGGATATCGCGAAATACATCGCCGCACATCCGGAACTTGATACTGCGAAAAAGAAGGCTAAGGCTCAGGGAATCTTGGATCGGGTAAAGGCGGGGGAGAATTTCGCCGCACTTGCAAACCAATTCACCGACGATCCAGGAAATGAAGGTCCCGCTGGAAAAGGAAACGGCGGACTCTATAAAGACGTGCCTCAAGGTCGGATGGTGGTTCCGTTTGAAACAGCGGCACTAGCTCTCCAGCCCGGACAAATTTCCGCGCAGCTTGTCGAGACAGATTTTGGTTTTCACATAATAAAGCTTGAAAGAAAGCTGGGTGCGAAGGTGAAGGGCGGCGAAGACGAGACTTACGACGTTCGTCATATTCTCATTTCGACCGGCGTCAAGAATCCTGACGATGCGGCGGCTCGCGAAACGCCTGTTAAAGAATTTGTCCGTAACAAAATAGAAAAAGATAACGAAAAAAGGCTGACCGCTGAGATCATTGCGGCTAACAACATCCAGGTGCCGGATGATTTCACGGTCCCTGTGGTTGTCGCGGAGCGGCCGAAGACAGTGGATAAAGAGCCGGTCAAGACAAAACCACCGGTAAAGAAACGTCCTTAAGATTTTAGAATGACTGAAAATAATCTTTTAAGTCTAATCATTTTTGCTCCGCTAGCCGGTGCCTTGATCAATTGGTTGATCGGCGGGCGGCTGAGGAACGAATTGTTCAGCGGCGTGGTAGCGTGCGGGACGATCTTTGTTTCGATGGTCGTGGCGTTTTACGTTGCGTTCTTTGCCGATCATGGCGGAGCTTTGCACGCTGAGAAACCGGTGCTCGACCATCTCTGGACGTGGATAGAGGTCGGCGGATTTCGGGCGGATTTTGGTTTAGGCATGGACCGTCTGAGCGGAATTTACGCTTGTTTTATCACGTTTGTCGGGCTACTGATCCACATTTTTGCGGTTGGCTATATGAAAGGCGACAAAGGGTTTTACCGCTTTTTCGCTTATCTGAACCTGTTCATGTTTTCGATGCTGACACTTATTTTGGCGGATAATTTTCTGGTGATGTTCGTCGGTTGGGAAGGCGTCGGACTTTGCTCATATCTGCTCATCGGTTTTTACACCAAACGAAACGAAGCCCGCGAGGCCGCCAAGAAAGCCTTTGTGATGAACCGCATCGGTGACTGGGGCGTGTTGATGGGGATCTTTGTGATCTTTACGCTGACGGGCTCGATCTCGTTTTTTGACCAGGTTGTTGACGGTGTTCAGATTCAGAGCGTATTTACCTTTGTTGCGGAGAACATGACGGCCGATCCGTTTACGTGGGGAGCTATCTTTGCGGGCGGGCTGACGTCAGCCGCGGTGCTGTTCTTTATCGGTGCGACCGGTAAATCTGCGCAGATACCTCTGCTCACTTGGCTGCCGGACGCGATGGCCGGTCCGACGCCGGTTTCGGCGCTTATCCACGCGGCGACTATGGTCACGGCGGGTGTTTATCTTGTCGTCCGTGCCAATGCGATCTATCAGTTTGCCCCGACCGCGATGTGGATCGTTGCGGTGATCGGTGCGGCAACTGCGATATTCGCGGCGACGATCGCGATCGCGCAAAACGATATTAAGAAAGTCCTCTCCTATTCGACCGTCTCGCAACTCGGGTTTATGTTCCTTGCGGCGGGCGTGGGAGCATTCACGGTGGCGATCTTTCACGTGATGACACACGCGTTTTTCAAAGCTCTCTTGTTCCTCGGCTCCGGTTCGGTCATTCACGGAATGCACCACGAACAGGACATGCGAAAGATGGGCAACTTGAAAAAATACATGCCCGTCACGTTCATCACGATGGCGATGGGCTGGCTAGCGATCTGCGGCATTCCGATCTGGGCAGGATTTTTCTCAAAGGACGAGATCCTTTATAAAACCTTTGCGGCCGATAGATATTTCCCGGCAGGTGTATTCCCGGGCGAGGAGTTTTTGTGGGGCATCGCCGCGATCACGGCTATCCTGACCGCTATCTATATGACCCGCATGATGGTCATGACTTTTTGGGGAACGGAGCGTTTTCACGAGGTGTTGCCTGACGAAGCTCACGCTGACGCCGCCCACGACGACACGCATCATCACGACGAAGAGCACGATGCCGCCCACGATGATCACGACGACGAGGATGAGCATCACCACGCTTTGCCGGCCGGATTTAAGCCGCACGAATCGCCTTGGGTGATGACGATGCCGCTTATTATTCTGGCGTTCCTCTCGACTGTCGGCGGCCTGGTCGGCGTGCCGTACGCGATGAGTTCGCTGGTTGGTATTAAAGAAGCGAATTCTTTCGAACATGTTCTCGAACCCGTCATAGCTGAAAACAAAACGGAAACGGCGATCAAGGCAAAAGAAAACGCCGAGTCGCACGAACCCGAAGTTATACAAAAAGAGCGTATGCTCGCCGGGCTTTCTGTCGTGATGGCGGTATTTGGTATTGTGCTTGGCTTTGCTCTGTTCTTAAAGAGCCCGCTCCGCAAAATGCCGAAGATACTCGAGCAAAAATGGCGGCTCGACGAGCTTTACAATGGCTATATCGTCGACCCGATAACGCGGCTTTCGCGTGAGCGGCTTTGGAAAGGGTTTGACGTCGGGTTTATCGACGGCATCGTCAACGGCATCGGCCAGTTTGTGATGGAAGCCGGTAATCTTGTCCGCGGCCTGCAGGTCGGTTTTGTCCGCTCGTACGCGGCGATGATCCTGCTCGGTGCACTGGCCGTGATCGGATATTTTATTTATTACGGGTTGAAGTTGGTCGCCTAAATTGATGGACTTTTTAAGTAACAATCTACTTACGATATTGATCTTGCTGCCGGTCATCGGTGCGGTGCTTACGCTCGCGCATCAGATGTTTTGGAAGCAGGAAAGTCAGCTCAAATGGCTGACGCTTGGGTTCACGACGCTCAATTTTCTTGTTTCGCTCGCACTCTTTTCTAAATCAGCGGTTGCGGGCCCGAGCGGCTATTTCTTTGAAAAGAACGTGCCGTGGATCAAGTCGATCGGGACCAATTATCATATCTTTGTCGATGGGCTGAGCTTTTGGCTCGTGATACTGACGACATTTATC
>JBGTII010000240.1:0-14449 GCA_041745735.1 Pyrinomonadaceae bacterium
ATTTTGGCCCAGCGCGCGAGATCCTCAGCGGTTGTCGCCCAGCCCCCGCCGGTCCATTCAAACTGCGGGTTGATGATAAATTTGCCATTCGCTATCATCTCGTCTTTGCCGCCAAACGGGTTATTCGCACCGGCGTAACCCTGGATCACGCCCTTTAATTTCAGGCCGTCCTGCGGGATAGTATTGGTCAGCTTTAGCGGTTTGATCAGACGCTTGTTTGCCTCATCGTAGAATTTTTTGCCCGTCACCTTTTCGATGATCATACCCACAACGATGTAATTTGTGTCCGAATAATCCCAGCTCTTGCCTGCCTCAAACGGCGGTTTTTCATCGAGCAGATACGCGAGCAGTTCCTGCGGCTTCCATGCTTTCTCAGGATTTGCGGTTAGGTCTTTGGTGAACTGGTCTTTGAACTCATACCGAACAAGGCCGCTGGTATGATTCATCAGTTGGCGAACAGTTATATCCTTTGCATTAGGCAGCCGAGCGAACCACACCTCGTTACCAAAATATTTCTCGACCTTGTCATCGAGGCCGATCTTGCCTTCTTTGACTAACTGCAACGCGGTCGCCGCGGCAAAAGTCTTACCCGTGCTGCCCGCGAGCATTCGGTCCGTTGCGCGCATCGGCGTTTTAGCAGTGGTGTCCGAATAACCGACAGCAAAACTCAAAACCTCGCCATTTGCCAACACGACACCGACGGTAGCACCTGGAAACTTGCCCGCCTTATGCCACTCATCGAGCTTTTGCTGGATCTGGCTTTTTAGATCAACGGCGGGAGCCGTCGCTTGAGAAAACCCCGCACCCGCTAATGCTAAGGCCACCGAAAAAACGAAGATAAATTGTCGTATCGTTTGAGTCATTTCTTTATTTCTTTTTGTAATATGTCCGGTCAACGCTCATCCATTTCTCAGGATTCCAAAGCTCGGGGTCGAGTGTCATGCCGGTACGGACCTCGGTGTACTCTTCGGTGGTCGTCGGTTTGCCGTCGGCAAAGAAAAGCACCTCGGGAGCGACCCAGCCTCCGCCCGTTTTGAAATACTTGTTAAACTGCGTCTCATTGACGACCTTTTTATCGCGGCCGCCAAGCTGGATCAGCCGAACAAAATAGAGGTTCTTTTTATCCACCCAAACCTGCGGTTTATTGAGATCGCCCCTTGCAGCACCGACGACATATACGTCGCGGCCTTGCCATTTTTCCTGATGAATTATCGAAAGGTCGATGCCAAATCCTTTGACCTGTTCGATGGTCGTGGCGACGGGCTGATGATAGACGTCAAATCCGAGCGTCATCAGCGGATGAATGAATGGACGTCCGGCGGCGGCTTTGCCATCGCGGATCGAATAGAGCTTGCCGTCAGCAAAGAGAATCCCGTTGCCTTTATCCAACGGCTCGATGTCTATTCGCAGCTTGCCGGGAACGCTCATCGCCTCGTACCAGATCTCGGTCTCGGACGTGCCGTCCGGTTTAAAGTTAATGGTCTTTTGTATAAAAGTTAGCGTCTTGTACCAACGGCCTTCGTACTTGTTATACATCGCGGCGATTACGTCGTCGCCCGATTTGATATCACCGGCCCAAGCGGGCGAGGCAATTACGAGAACCAGAAAGATAAGTAGGTAGTGTTTCATATTTCGATTTTTATGTATTTCGTCTTGCCTTTTGGTAGGAATTCTTTTGGTATTGGGTTGTTTGGCCGCTCTTCGTCCCAGCTTGCAAATGCGATCCACCATCGCGTCCCATCCCAGAAAAGGTCGAAGCTGTTGACGCCGCGTCCCGTTTCCGATCTGTCGTCGTTTGTATATTCGTACGTCGAATATACATGTGCCGTGTTGCCAAACCGCCGGACGACACGGTTGAGCTCTCGTTCAATAAAGCCATTTGAAACAAGGTTCTCGTTTGTCCCGTTCACGTACTGGTTGTGGCTCATGATGCCGGCACGGATCTTGCCGCCTTGCTCGCTCATACCGACAAACCGAACGGCCGGCATATAAAGCGTCCGGTCGCGGCCCCATTGTCGCGGTGTGCCTTTCGGCCCTGAAATAGTTTCGTAGAACGCTTTGACGATGCCGTCGATTGTTGAGACATCTTTTGGGTCGGCCGCGATCTTGGGAATGGTTACGGCCTTGAGATCGCGCTCGCATTGAAACTCGAGCGTAAAAGCCCCCTGAACGATCTTCCACCCCGCCTCGGTGCGAACTAAGTTAAAGGTGTCCATACCGCAGTGCGAAAATTTTTCGCCGACATAGAATGTATAGCGACCTGACACGACAGCCATGTCACCGGATATCCGAGCCTCGGGCGAGATCATCTTTTCGATAAAATCCGGCCCCTTTGCCTCGGATATCATTTTGGCAAACGCCTCGCCCGTCATCACACGCGATTTTGATATCCCTTTGCCATCACGCGGCTTGTCGATGGCAAGAAAGTGAACGTCGGGAGCAAAGATGCCCTTTATCTGTTCCGCACTCTTCGCTTTCATGCCCGCAAAGAGTTGATCGACGACGTCGATCGCGGCCTGTTTATCGTCCTGGGCAAAAATCGATGTGGCTGCGGCCAGCAATACGGCCGCTGCTAATAGGTGTTTCTTCATATCAGTGTTTTTCAACATACGAACCGGCGATCTTTGGCGCGATCTCGTCGAGCCATTTATCGAGCTCGGCTTGCGTGTACCACTTGCCCTTGAGCATCACACCGGCACGATTTTTGGTCGCCGATATGTCCTCCAGCGGATTTGCGTTGACGAGGATCAGATCCGCCACTTTGCCCTTTTGGACAGTGCCGTTTTTATCTAGTGTTCCAAAAAACTCATGGGCATTTCGCGTCCCGGCGGCCAACGCCGCATAGTTGCCGATGCCCGCATCGCTCAGAGCCTTTATCTCATGATGCATCGCGAATCCGTACAGCCATAGAAACTCCGGCGTATCGGAACCTGCCATAAGCTTGCCGCCATTGTCGTGGATCGCCTTTATCAATTTGTCCCGCAGCTCTACCCAACGAGCCCGCTTTTCTACCGGCACAGTAAAGAGCCTCGCTTTCTTATAGTAATCAAGCCATTGCTGCTGCACCTTGGCCGGGTAGAATTTAAAGTCAGGCTGCGCACGGATGGATTCTTCGCTGCGGGGCAAACCGAAACTGTTTTTCATAAAGTGCTGGGTCGGATTAACGAACGGATTGGACGCCACCGTCTTACGCGCCACTTCAGCGATCTTGCGTTCGTCCAGATAGTCTATGCTTTTCCAATTATCAGGATTGCCAATAAGCAGGTCAGAAACCGAGTGTTTCATCGGAGCATCCTCCTTGAGCAGCATCTCCATATAGCCGTCGAGATGCTCGATCTGCTGCCCCGCCTTCCACGCCCGCTCGACGCCGACGAATCGGGTATCGGCATGGCCGACGACACGAATGCCTTGCATTTTCGCTTCGTCGATCGCCGCCTCATAGATCAATCCCGGAACAAACGTCGTGACTTTAATAAAGTCATACCCCGCCGCTTTTGATTTGCGGACCGCATCGCGGGCCTCATCTAGGGAAGTTACGACGAAGTTATTTCCCTGTTCGCGGCCGGTAAGATGCGGGCTTGCCACATAAATTGTCGGTGCAACTATCTCACCGTTCGCACTTTGCCCGCGCAGTTTCAAAAGCTCCGGCGTGCCGATCATAAACCGAATGGTCGTCACGCCATTTGCGACCATCACCCGCAGCTCATCCGGCGCGATCGAGTCCGGATACTCGTCCGAATCCGATAGCAGATGGGTGTGCATATCGACGAGGCCGGGGACCAGGTATTTACCCCTCCCGTCCACCGCGACGGCGTCTTTCGGCACCTTGACCTTCGCGGCATCGCCGATCTCCGCGATCTTTCCGTTACGAATTACGACGGTCTGGTTCGTCAGAACCCGCTCCCGGTCCATCGGTATGACATTGACGCCGACAAACGCCGTAGTCTGGCCAAATACCGGAACCATGAACGCGAATAAGGCAATTAATATAATGGTGCTTTTCATAATTACCCAATAATACGAAAGCTGACCGAAAATGGTTTCCGGTCAGCCGTAAACTTTCACGAATTGGCAGTTAATTACTTAACGGCCTTTCTCGGCAGTTTACCGTCCATCATCGCGGTCTGATAAGCGAATGCGGCGATGATCGTCGACGCCTGTTTCATATCATCAGCCTGAATTCGGTCAAAGTTATCCTGGTTCGAGTGATGCGTGCGAGTGTCATATTCAACAGCGTCCTGTATGAATTGAAAACCCGGCAACCCGATCGCGTCGAACGGCAAATGGTCCGTCCCGCCAGTATTCGAGAGCGTCAGTGTCTTTGCCCCGAGATCAGCAAAAGGAGCGAGCCACGCCTCGAAAAACGGCCTGACGGCACTATTGCCCTGAAGATAGACGCCGCGGATCTTTCCCGTCCCATTATCCAAATTGTAATAGGCCGAGAGCCTCTCATAGTCTGCAGCTTTAGCAACCGTGCCGTTCTTCTTTTCACCAAAGTGCTGTTTGACATAAGCAGTCGAACCAAAAAGCCCTTGTTCCTCTCCTGACCAGAGTGCAACTCGGATGGTTCTGCGCGGCTTGAGGCCCGAAGCAAGTATGATCCTGGCAGCTTCCATTACCGCCGCACAACCGGCACCGTTGTCGGTCGCCCCGGTCGAGCTGTGCCACGAATCGAGGTGACCGCCGAGCATTACTACCTCGTCTTTGAGTGCAGGGTCTGAGCCTGGTATCTCAGCGATCGTGTTGTACTGCATCGGATCCTCATCGTAAAACTGCGAATCGATGTCGATCGTCATCTTCGGCTTCGCACCTTGATCGATCATGCGCACGAGGCGATTGTAATCTTCGGTGGCCATTGTCGCCTGCGGCATCATGTTGGCTTCCCATTTCTTGACATGGGGCTGAAACGCCGCCGCAGCGAAAAGGTCTTCGATCGACTTGATCTCACCCATCTCAACTCCGACGCCCGCACCCTGGACGAAAACCGTTCCGCCGCTGCCTTGGTTGCTGTTGTCGATCATGACGGCCGCACCTTCGTCGATGAGAAATTTCATCTTCTTCGCCTGAAGATTCATCGCGTCAACGAAATTCTTGATCATCGCAGGCGGCGGATCACCGGAGTCGCCCGAAGCCGACGGATCCGGTGCCGCCGCCAGCTTGGCCAGATCATCATCGGACATGCGATTGACGAGGGCCTTGTCGATCGGCTTCATCGGTCTTAGGTTTGAGACGAGTACTATCTTGCCTCTAAGCTGGCCCTTGTACTTGGCCAAGTCGTCGGGTGTCTTAGCGTTGAGATATACGATCTCGCCGCTCACCGCACCTTTCGTCGAGGGCGACCACGCCTTTGGGTATGCGATCACGCTAAGAAACTGCGGCTCAGTAACTACTGCCGAAAATTTCCTCACCGACCACCCGCGGCCAAACGGCCCCCACGATTCGAGACGGGCGTTTTGCATTCCCCATTCCTTCATCTTGTCGCGTGTCCATTCGTTGGCCCGTTTCATACCAGGCGAACCGGTAAGCCGTGCTCCGATGACGTCGGTCATGTATGACAGCGTCGGCATTACCTGCGAACGGTTCATTCCCTCGTCACGAATTTTGTCGATGGTTTCTTTTGGTGCGGTGTAAACAGCCGGCGTCGCTGCCTGGCCAAACGTCAACCCCGGCAATAGAAAGGCAAACAGCAATGCCCCGGTCACGAATTGTCGTCTTAACATAATTATCTTTCTCCGTTCTCGAATTTGTTTTTAGTGGACACTATGATCTACGGATCTTCGCGGAAATTGTTCCGCAGAGCGCGGACGCTCCAGCGCCTAGTTACCGGTCACCGACGCCGGCAGCGGTTTATCGACCGTTGGGCGTTTTGCCACGTTTGCAAGCGTCCAGCCAGTGGCCATGATGGTTCTCGCGACCTTTTCCATTTGCTCGAAATTGATCTTTTCGATCGAGTCGGTCACCTGATGATAGTCTGCGTGGCTGCCGTCCATATAAAAGATGATCGGGATCCCTTTTCTTGCGTAATTGAAATGGTCCGAGCGGTAAAAGAACTGCTCCGGATGGTCCGGCCCGTCGTATTGAGTGTTGAAATTAAGATTGAGAAACGACTTGTTAACCGAATCGCTCAGCTGCCCAAGTTCGGTGCTCATCATCGAGGCTCCGATCGTAAAGACCTCATTAGGCTTTGGCAGATTTTTGTTTTGCGGATGGTTCTCATCACCGGGATTCTTAAAACGCCCGATCATATCGACGTTAAGCTGTGTGATGATCGACGTGATGGGAACTGTCGGATGGTTTGAAAAATGCTCACTGCCCCACAAACCTTTTTCTTCGCCGGCGTGCCAAATAAACAATATCGAGCGTTTTGGTTTCACGGCGCCTTTGGCAAACGCCTCAGCGATATTCAGCACCGAAACTGTACCGCTGCCATCGTCATCAGCGCCGTTTGAGATCTTATCGGGGCCGGGCGCAAAGGGATTCATCCCTATGTGATCGTAATGAGCTCCGATCGCCACGTACTCGTTTTTGAGAACCGGATCGGAACCTTCGAGAATGCCGATTACATTCTGCGTATGAATTGCCTCTTTCTTAACGGCGACATTGATTGAGATCCGCTTTTCCGGCTTTAGATCAAAAGCAGTGTGGTCGTCTAAGGTCTGAGTCTTATTAAAGATCGCGGTCGCCGTCGCTTTTTCACCAAAGAAAAGCGTCGAGAGCATCCGCGGGCTAACTGTGACCGTCGGGATATTGATAAGCGTCGGCTGATTGCCAAATGATACCGAACCTTTATCGCTCTGGTTCCAGCGGCTTGCGTCCCAGTTGATCAGATTGCCAAACGTCGGCACATTTATCACAGCCTTAGCACCATTGGTCTGAGCGTAAAATGCTGGTGACATCCAATCACCGCCCGGAGGCCCCTTTAGATCGTTAAAAGTAACGCCTTTTGGCAGACTGTTGACGACGACGACGATCTTGTCCTTAACGTCGATGCCCTCATATGCGTTGATGTTTTTTGATTTGATGACCCAACCGTAGCCGGCAAAAACGACTTGAGCGTTGTTTATCGACGCAGGCGTGATTAACGTGAGGAAATCCTTGCCGTATTCGTATCCTTGTCCGCCAAGTTCCATTCGCGTATCCCGGGCAACGACCTTTTCGAGAGTAAGCGGCACTTTCTGAAAATAGCTTCCGTTGTCACCCGCAGGTTTAATACCCCAACTTGCCAGATGTTGCGCCAAATACATCGCCGCGATGTCGAGCCCACGCGACGGCGTGTCCCGCCCCTCAAGCTCGTCAGACGCGATAAACGTCAGATAGTTTTTGAGCTGTTTGGCGGTCACGCCTTCGACATTGCCAAAGCTTGGTGCTGCTGGCTTTGCCTTTTGCGCAAATGCCGATGGTGTGCCTAGTAGAAAGACGGCGAGGATGAGTAGTGCTGTAAATCGTCGAAAGTTTTGCATTTTTTGTATTCTCCAGGATCGATAGATGAATGTAATACGTCGGTGACCAGAAAAGGTTTTCGGTCAAACTGCGGGTGAGCAGTTTATGCTGATAGACTTGCTAGTAAGCTATATGAATTATTACGTGCTGATCTTCTTTGCTCCGCTACTGATAATTATCGGCGTGCTTGGGTTTGCGATTCCAGACAAGAAAAGCCCCACGAGCGGAGCACCCGCATACAATATCTTTCACATTATTTTTGGAATGATAGGCGTTGGAATACTTGCTTGCGGGAACGAACAGTGCATCCGATGGTTCCTTATCGGATTTGGTGTGAGCGACCTTTATCAAGCTGCCGCGAGCTATTTACATCTCTTTCCCGAAAAGCATTTTCGTTGGAAACGTGCCGATGACGTGCTCCACATCGTTATCGGTCTGGGATTGGTACTCGTAGGAATTTTCGGCTGAGTATTAACGCCGCAACTCCGGCGACACATATTCCGGTATGCGGTACAGGTCCTGTGCATCCTTGTCCGCAAGGTCTTTTTTCACAAGCAGCATCAGATCGACCCCGGGCCGCAACGGCCACACACCGGCAAATCGATAGTGCGCCGAGTATTTTTGGATCACATCTCTGTCCTGATCGGTCTTTTTCGCGACTATCATTTCGGCTACGTTGGCATCGACGAGCGACCCGTGAAAATTAGCGTGGCTGTATTCGTTGAGATACCACGTCATCGGCCAGTAGTCAGGCGAGACTATCTCGATGGTCGCGTCTTTGCGTTTGCCGCTCTTGTCGGCGTAATACTCGATCTTTGCGACCATATCGAGCATCGGGCGTTTTGAGTGGGCATATACGTAAGCCATCTCTTCGTCGTCGTAACGGACAAAGTTGAGGTCGTAAGTCTGATAGGCGAGCAGAACGGTTGCCGAAAACGCGACGAGCACGCCGGCGATCTTCGGGACTATATTACGAGTATTTATCAGCTCGTTAATGCCGTATCCGGCGACGATACACATCGGTAGATAAAAACTAAGAGCGAGCCACGGCGTCTTATACGGGATGATCGTATAAGCGAGAAAGAGCCCCAGAGACCAAAGCGTCGCAAACAGGGCAAACCGGTGTTTTCCTTTGAGCAAAGCGATTCCCGCACCGAGAGCCGACAGCAGCAGCAGCGGTGTTTCGACCTTAATGCCCCATTTGATATAGGCGAACCAACCGTTTTGTGTGTGGTCCTTGCTGCCGGTCTTTGTCCAGATGGTGTACGCCTCAAAAGCCTTGCTCACGCCTTCGGCGTATGTAAAGAACGATGAAAAGAACAGTACCGAGATATAAACAAACACTGTCGCGAGTGCCGCGATCATCAATATTCGATCAGTACCGCCGCCGATTCCGAGCGTGAGATTTGACCACGTAAGCCTCGCGTCATCTGTCAAAGTGCTCTCGTCAGGCTGTCTGTAGAAATAAATAAAAACCGACCAAGCGAATATGACAACCAGAATCAGCAAGACGATCGCGTAGAAAGCGAACGGCTCTTGTATCTTTCCCTGCCCTAGAAAATTCTCGTATGTCCATTTCGCGCTATCCATCAACTCGGTTCGGAAAACGATCGCCGCAAGCAGAGCCGCAATATGCACACCGCCGATCAGCGGCCATTTCAAACGCTGAAACGCATCTCCGGCCGCGATCCCCCGCCATATCCAGACGCAGAAGCATGCGATCATCATCGTCCCAAGCGTGATAAACGCCGTTTCTTTTGTCGCAAATAGCAACGCCACCGACGCCGACGCGAGTATCAGATAGATCGGGCGTCCCTCGTCCCAAGCGCGGATCATCCGCATCACAAAGTAAATAAGCGCCGATTCAACGATCAAAAACGCGATGCAAAACGCCCACACCGCCCACTTACTTTCGCCGCCTAGAAACGCTGCCAAATTGAGTGCCGACGGCACAAAGCACATCATCAACAGCAGTATCATCCAGAGCGTGGCAAACGGCCCCGCCTTTCTCTTGTCGATGAAATAAACGATGGCAACGACCACCGCTAGACTGAGAAAGATAAAAAATATCTCATGGATAAAATACCGCGAGATATAGACCATCCCGGGCGATAGAGCGAGGAAAAGGGCGGCAAACAAACTGCCCGTTTTGCCGATGTAGCGTTTTAGAAACAGAGCTAAAACTACGGTCAGCACGCCAAATATCGCGACACTCACACGTATCGGTATCGTCTTAAGCCCAAACAACTTAACAAACGGCAGAGCGATGTAATACAGCGTCGGGCCGTGGTAATTTGCCGGATCGTATTTATAAATGCCGTCGCGAACGAGGTTTGTGAGAAAAAAGCCGTTGACGCCTTCGTCGTGATGCAGCGGTTTTAACGCAAGCCAAAAAAACCGCAAAAACGCGGCGATCGCCGTTATCAAAACTGAGGAAACGATCCAGAATTTGTCTGGCTTTTGCTCATCGTTGATCTGTAAATTCTGTTCGTCCACTATTTGACCTTATACACCCGATACTGTCCCGCTTCCGTAATAACGGGATATTTTCTAAAAAAGTCCTCGTTTGCTTTCATCGAATTTATCTCCTCGGGCGAGATGAGCACATATTCGATATTGTATTTTCGCATGAGGATCTCCGCCACTCCGCCGCCCTCATAAATGCGTTTCACATCGTCCTCTCGCGGCAAATAATCGATGCCGTGCGACGACAAATGCCCGCTGTACCGCATCAGCGAACGCCGTCCGGACAGCACGACCGCCGAATTATACGTCGGGGCATTTAGAAACAACGCGTTTGGCCCGGTCTTTTGCTTGATGCCCGCGGCAACCTGCATCGCCTCGCGGTCAAAAACCTTTGTCTTGATCTGTCCCGAAGCCGTCCGCCAAACATCCAGAGCGCCGCCAAGCGTCAGCACAACAAAACACGCCGCCGCTGCGATCTTTGCTAGTCCCGTCTGCTCCCAAGCCCACGCTATCGCCAGAGCCATCAGCGGTATCGAGCCGACGAACCAATAGATCAACACCTTGATATTGTCCCATTCCCAAGGTGCGAGCTTTGCTGCGTTAGAGATGATAAACAAGACGGCGAACGGGATGTAGAAATACAGTAGTGACAAGTGATGAGTGACGAGTGACGAGTTCGGTTTCTCGTTGTCCCCTTGTCCCTTGTACCGCGTCCCTTTTGTCCAACACAAATAGATACCTGCGATGACTGCAGGAATGACGATGCCAGTGTTCTTGATCCAAAACCACAAAACATTATCGTCACGCTTGTCCCAGCCAAAATGCCACTCAAAAAACTTCGTAGTCTCGGTGGCGCTGCCCGACATCGACCAGAGCAGTTCGGGTATGGCGATAACGGCCACGCCCACGCCGAACATGATCCACGTTTTCCACTTAGCGGGCTGCATTACGAACAAAAAGCCCGTCACGACAAACAACGCCGCGAGGCTGTGCAAATGAATCAGCGGCAGCATCCCGGCGAGGAGGCCGACGAGCAGGGGAGTGGAGGAGTCGAGGAGTGAGGGACCAACCTCATTTTTCTCAGTGCTCTCTGTGGTAAACACTTTCCACAAATATCCAAGTGCGAGCAAAGCCAACGGCATTCCAAGCAGCAAGCTCCTCTGTGTTATAAACAGGACGACCATCGAGTTGCCCCAGCGAAAATGGTCGCCGATGGTGTAATCCTTTGGCAGGTGCCAAATAAAATTGACGATGCTTTGGCCCGATTCCCAGTAGTCCTTGAAAAACCACACAAAGCCGAGCCCGCCTGAGAAAAACAGTATTGCCGGAGCAATGCGGCCGGCGAGTCTGCTGCCCGTGACCTTAGCGGTAAAGCGTTCGAGAATGACCAGCAGCGACAGGGCCCACGTAAAATTTTGCCAAAACATCGCATCCTGTACGCTGACGCCCAGCTTTACCAAACACGCGGTGAGAAAGTCTGCGATAAATGGATATGAAAATCTCGCACCGGCCCACGACGGATTTTGCGGCGGAAAATTATTGCCGTCCGTAAATCCAAATATCGCCCCAAGGTGATACGGCAGATCGCCGAGATTATTTGACCCGCCCGTGTATATGCCGTCCGGTCGTGTGTACATCGCCTGGTCAAAAAAGAACCAAAACAGCAAGATGAAAAACGCATAATAAGCGACGCTCTTGATCCGCTTACCGCCTCCGCCCTGCAGTTTGCCTTTTGCTTTTGCCCAGTCGTGCAAAAAATTACTGCGTACCGCCCTGTTCTGCAGTAACAAAAGCGGCAGCAGAGTGACGCCCAGCGAGACCAGTATCGTCGCCGCGCCAAAACCAAAAACGCACGCCGCGGCAAACGCGGTCAGCCCAAATATTGCCGAGCCGACAATATTCCCGGCGGCCAGCCGCCACATAAATCGCTCATCCTCGGCGACCAGATACGTCAGCATCATGCCGCCGAGAGCGATGAGTATTATTAAAGTCAGCGAGATCAACATAAGAGCAACGCGAAACTGTAGATAAAGTTACTTTAAGTCAGTATAAAAACACAATTTACGGAGCATCTTTGATCGACGCCACCTGCCCGTCTTCTCAAAACCGCGTTAGAAATGTAAAATAAGAGTTTTTGAGTCCCTCGGGGAAACGCTTCTTATGTTACAAGCTGGAATTGTTGGCCTGCCCAACGTCGGAAAATCTACTCTTTTTAACGCACTGACCGCACAGGAGGCGGCACTCGCGGCAAATTACCCTTTTGCGACCATCGAGCCAAACGTCGGCGTCGTCGCCGTGCCAGACGAACGCCTCGCCGTACTCGAAAAGCTCAATAACGCCCAAAAGGTCGTACCCGCTATGGTCGAATTTCTCGATATCGCAGGGCTAGTACGCGGTGCGTCTAAGGGTGAGGGTTTGGGTAATCAGTTCCTGGCCAACATCCGCGAGACCCACGCCGTCATTCAGGTCGTCCGCTGTTTTGACGATGACAATATCATCCATGTCGAGGGATCGGTCAACCCGATCCGCGATATTGAAACGATCCAGATCGAGCTTGCACTTGCCGACCTGACCTCCGCCGAAACGCGAAAGGAAAAAGCGGCCCGTGCCGTTAAATCGTCGGGTGACAAAGACGCCAAACGCGAGCTTGAGATCCTCGAAAAGATATTGCCGCTGCTCGAAGAGGGCCGCCCGGCTCGCGCCGCCAACCTGACCGACGACGAACGTGCGATCGTTAAAACGTGGTTTTTCATCTCGACCAAACCGACGATCTACGCCGCAAACGTTGACGAAGAAACGCTCGCCAACCCCGAGAGCAACGCCCACGTCCAAGCCGTGATGAAACACGCCGCGAGCGAAAATGCCGATGTCGTCGTCATCTGTGCCAAGCTCGATGCCGAGCTCGTCGCCCTCGACCCCGCCGAACGTGACGAATATCTAAAAGACCTCGGCCTCTCGTCGAGCGGCGTCGATAAGCTGATCAAAGCCGCCTATCACATGCTCGGCCTGATGAGTTTCTTGACGGCAGGCGAAAAGGAAGTTAGGGCATGGACGATCCCGATCGGCACCAAAGCTCCGGCAGCAGCCGGCGAGATCCACACCGACATCGAACGGGGGTTTATCCGGGCCGAGATCATCGGCTACGACGACCTAGTCGCCTGCGGCTCACGCAAAGCCGCCAGCGAAAAGGGCCTCGCCCGTCTCGAGGGCAAAGAGTACATCATGCAGGACGGCGATGTGGTAGATTTTCGTTTTAATGTCTAAACGGTGTGACACGGGTCACCGCCCGTAAATGCAGCCGGTGCTACGCTGATGATGGGTTGTTTTTTAGTTAACAGCCTGATGGATTTGGGTGTATTATCGTATTGCAATGAGATTCTCGAGAAACAACACAAAACAGATCTCACTTTTTGTTTTACTGTTTCTCTGCCTCAACGTCGGTGGCGTCCTGTGTCTGACCTATTGCGGCCAGGCAGCTCAGGCGGCAAACGAACATTGCCCTCTCGCAAAGCAGTCCGACCATTGCGATCGAGCAAAACAGAATGCAGGCCAGTCGACAGAAAGTTTAAATGTCGAGGCCCGCGCGGCAAACTGCTGTTCGATGCCTTTCAGTTTTTTTGCTGCACCCGTCGAGAATCGGGTGTACCCGACGTTTGAGGTCATTGAGACCACCTTCGATACGTTTATAAGTTTCGCCGCCCCGATATCTGTCAAAACTGAGCGGCTTGCAACTCCATTTTACCGGCCTCCGCCTCGGGACCATCGCGGCGAAAGGCTGCTTAACTGTGTGATCAGGATCTAATGATCCGTTCCGGGTGTGAAAACGTTCGCACCTAACGACGAATATTCCGCGGGCCGATAGGACCCGCAAAGATCAATAGAAACGGAGAAATATCATGAGAAAGAGAATTTTAGTAATAGCGTCTGCGGTGCTCGTCTTTGGACTAGCGATCGCGGTTTACGCATTCAACACCCCGACCACGTCCAATGCGGCTGCAACGAAAGCAGCTTGCTGTTGCTGCAGCGGCGATTCGTGTCCGATGAAGGACAAGAATGCGACGGCAGATGCCGCAGCAAAACATCAAAACTGTGACTGCTGCGGTGATTCATGTCCAATGAAAAAAGGTGATGCGGCGATGGCCGGAATGAAGACCGAGAGCTCGGAATCGTGCCCGATGATGAAAGGCGATGCCGCACAGAAAAAACATGGCGCAATGAAGATGGAAAATGGCGAGTCTTGCCCGATGATGAAGGGCAATGCCGCTATCAAGACTGACGCCGGGCTCAAGCACGAGACGAAAGCCGGCGACGGCAAATCGTGCTGCTGCCCTTGCTGCAGCAAGAAAGGCGATAAAGCGACGGCCGATGCTCCGGCGGTCTGATCCGATCTCAAACTAAACACAAGAGGCTGTCTTGAAACTAGTTTTCGCGGCAGCTTCTTTTTTTGTGAAAGAAAGTGTTGAAGTCAGTGGTTTTTAGTATTGGTAAGTCTTTGGAGGTTGTGTGCGATTGCGATGAGGCCAATTTCGGTGGATGCTTTATC